>DASWGX010000476.1:0-3480 GCA_036393455.1 Polyangiaceae bacterium | reverse complement strand
GAGCCGGGCTCGAAGGCCGCCCTAGGCCAGGTACGGAACCGTCATCGGGCCTTCCGGCAACACCAAGACTCGAGCCGATTTGCCGATCCGGGCGAGCTCCAGGGCCACCCGCTCCGCGACGTCCGTGACGGGCTCGAGGTGGGCCCGCCGCACCGAGGCCGCGTCGAGCTCGCTGAAAAGTCCGATTCGGGCGCGCACGGCCACCATCGCGAGCTTTTGCGCTTCCCACTGGTCGAAAAGCGAGAAACCCGGTCTCAGAACCGTATCGAGGATACTTTGGGGCGACGCGTGCTCGAAGAGCAGCCGCTTGAAGTTCCCGTGCTCGGGAAAGCCGTCGTTGCAGCGAGCCGCCGTCACGATGAGCCCGCCCTTTTCGATCACCTGCGCCGCCGCGCACATGCCTTTGACGGCTTGGTAGAGGTTCTGATCGAGCGGCGCGCCCGCGTTCGTCGTAACGACGATCGGGAACGGCTCCTCGCAGGCGACCATCGCGGCGCGCTTGACGACTTCCGCGCCGGCCTCGTGCGCCGATATCGGATGGCCGGCGAAGCAGCCGGTGATCGCGTAGTGGCGGTCCAGCGTGACGTTGATCAGGAAATCGAGCGGGACCATCGCTCCGCATTCTCGGATCAGAGCCTGGGTCGGGTTGCCGTCGAATAGGCCCCAGGTGCTCTTGGGATCGGCGATCACGGAGGCGCGATGGTAGTGCACGATCGAGTCGATGTCGGCGAGCGCTGGAAACACGCCTTTGTAGCCGCCGGAAAAACCGGCCATGAAGTGCGGCTCGATGAAGCCGAGCGCTATGCGGCGGTCGGCTTCCACCCAGTGGCGGTTGAGCTTGACCCGGTGACCGTCGCGGCTTACGCCCACTTCGACCGCCTGCTCGGGATCGCGCGCGTCGTGATTGACGACGCGGCAGCGCGAAAGCAAATCATCGCCGACCAGCCGCGCGAGCTCTTCGCGCGTATTCGCTCGGTGAGACCCGGTGCCGCTCAAAATGACGACGTCTTCGGGACGAAGCTCGGCGAGCTCTTCGAAGAGCCATGGCAAGAGGCGCGCGCTCGGCAGGGGACGCGTCGAATCCGCTATGGCGATTGCCAGCCGCTCGCCGCGCTTGACGATATCGGAGAGCGGCGCGCGTTCGATCGGATGGCGCACCGCGACGGCGAAGGCGCGGCGCTCGTCGGGGAGGGCCGGCAGCTCGGCCGGCTCCATGACGCGCACGTCGCCAGCGTCGAGCTCGACGGGGAGCCAGCCGTCTCCGTATTTGAGCTCGACCCGCACGCGCGGTCAGCCCTCGGCGCTCGTCATTGTGCAAGCTCGATGGCGCGCTCTTCCCAGAACACGCCGGCGCGTGGTCCGCCGTTGCAGTCGCCGTCGGACTCACCGGGGCGCTTGAGCCAGAGGAACGCGTCCGCGAGCGGCTCTCCGGTCTCGGTCGTTGGCGGCTTGCCGACCCTGCGGCCCGGGGGGTTGCACCACTCGTCAGCGGCTGCCGGGCCCGCGCCGTTACGGCTCGTGTCGATGACGAAGTGCACGCCGCCACCGAGCAGCTCGGAGATCTTCTTTCCGTATTCGAGATTTTCTTCGGTGCTCACGTAGTTCGACGTGTTCAGGGAAAAGCCGTGCGCGTGCTCGATGCCGGCCAGCTGGAGGCGCTCGGCCATCTTTTCTGCCTCGACCCAGCGCGCATGGCCCGAGTCGATGTACACGGCGGTTTTCGCCCCCATGCGCAGAACCTTGACGGCGTCGTTGTAGAGCTCGAGGCGCTCTTTTTGCTTCGCCTCGTCGAGGCACTGATCGAGCTGCGGAATCGCGTCAGGTTCCAGAATGACGACAGCGGGCCTGTCGCCGATGCCGGCCTGGAACTTTCGGATCCAAACCTTGTAATCGTCGGCCTTGTCCAGGCCGCCCGCGGAGTATTGCCCGCAATCGCGATAGGGAATGTTGTACGCGATCATCACCGCCACGGCGCCCACTTTCTGGGCGCGCGTCACGAAGTGCTCGACGGCACGGTAGATGTCCGTGTTCCACTCGCCGAACCAGACCGCCTGCGGCTGCTGGGCGATGCGGTCGATGATGGCAGCCCTGGCCGGCGCGGTGTTGCGGAGAGAATTGGCACGCAACATCGCCTGCGATTCCGGGTCCACGAACAGTGAAAACCCTTCGAACGGGTTGCCCGTCGCCTTGGGAGGCACCGGCGGCTCGGTGACGGTGATTTCCGGAGCTTGCGGAGCCCGGACGCCTTCTGCGCCGCTGCCCGAAGAGCTCGGGCCTTGAGCGGATTTCTTGGGAACGCAACTGCCGAGAACGAGCGCGGCGCCGAGCGCGAGCGCTGCCAACGTACGATGAAGCCAATGCATGGCGCGGTTTTGCCGCGTGACAGCGGCGGGGGCAAGGGAGTTTGTGAGCGCGGCCCGTTTGCGCGCGAGGACCGCCCGCGCCGGCTTCAGCCGAGCCAGCGGCTGTGCAAAAAAGGCCCGTCAGGGTCGTCTTTGCGCTGGTAAGTGTGGGCTCCGAACGCGTCGCGCTGGGCCTGCGTCAGGTTCTGCGGTAGCTCGGCGCTGCGGTAGCTGTCGTAGTAGCCGAGGCTGGCGCTCATGCCGGGCACCGGGACCCCGGCCCCGACGGCCCGGGCGACGACCCGGCGCCAGGCCGTCTGGAGCGGAACCAGGGCGCTCTCGAGCTGGGGTGCGAGCAAGAGGTTTTCGAGCTCGGGGTCGCGCTCGTACGCTTGCATGATGGTGTCGAGGAAGCGCGCGCGGATGATGCACCCGCCCTTCCAGATGCGAGCGATTTCCCTGAGCCTCGTGTCCCAGCCGTAGTGACGGGCGCCGCCGGCGATGAGCGCCATGCCCTGAGCGTATGCGACCACCTTGGAAGCGTAGAGCGCTGCTTCGACGTCGCGCACGAGCTCCTCGCGCGGAATGCTCGCCGGGCGGGAAGGGCCGGACAAGATGGTGCTCGCGCGCTCGCGTTCCGGCTTCATGCTGGAAAGGACGCGCGCGTCGATGGCGGCCGCGATGGACGGAATCGGAACACCGAGATCGAGCGCCACCTCGGCGGTCCAGCGTCCGGTCCCTTTCTGACCCGCGCGGTCGAGCACCCGATCGACGAGGAAGCCGTCCGTTTTTTCGTCGCGCACCCCGAAGATTTTGGCCGTGATCTCGATCAAGAACGATTCGAGCGGGCCCTCGTTGTACTTGGCGAATACGCCGCCGAGCTCCGGCGCCGACAGGCCGCCCAGGCGTTGCAGGACGTCGTACGCCTCGGCAATGAACTGCATGTCGGCGTACTCGATGCCGTTGTGCACCATCTTCACGAAATGCCCGGCGCCGTCCGCGCCGCAGTACGTGACGCACGGCCCCGAGTCCGTCTTGGCGGCGATGGCCTCGAACACCGGCTTCAGGCGTTCGTAGGCTTCGGGACTACCGCCGGGCATCAGTGACGGACCGTGCCGAGCACCGTCTTCTCCACCCG
>DASWGX010000475.1:0-16139 GCA_036393455.1 Polyangiaceae bacterium | reverse complement strand
TGATCCAGCGGATCAAAAGCCGAGTCGACGCTTGCCCAAAGGTCAACGGCCAGCATCCGAGCGATCTCGGTGCGGGTGTTCCCCTGGTACTCGTCAGAGCGCGCCTCGGGAGCCAGCCGGTACCAGCCAGCGTGTTGTTCTATCAGGTCGACCGCGGCGGCAATGCGCGTCGCTGGCGTTGCCGGCTGATGTGCTGCCCACATCCTTTCCAGGATCTCGATTTCCTCCGGCTGGACTTCCCGTCCGCCCGCGAACACCTTCGCCAGCCATGCCCCGAGGTCGACCGCGATCCGCTCATGCTCGACCGATTCGCCGCGCGCCACGAATTTTCGGGTAGTCGCCCTGTCTAGTGCCTCCGCCCATGCAGCCATCGCCGCACTGACGGGCTTGCCCTTGACGGGCTTCGCTGTAGTGTCTTCGTCGCGTGCCATCTCACGCCATCCCGCCCGGGCGCCTGCCAGCGCTGCGGGCGGTCCTACTTCTACCGCTTCCCGTTCCGCTTCGCCCGCTCCACGTCCAGCGACGCCACGCCCGCCCGTTCCCGCCGCCGGGCTTCGAGCTCCGCCACGATGCGCGCCACCGTAGCCGTGTCGCCTGCCTCCGCCGCCGTCTTCAGCGCCAGCGCCAGCGCTGCCTCCATCGCCTCCCCAACGTCCCCCGCAAGCGGCCGCGCCAATTGGCCACGCCCGCCGTCATCCGCCGCGATCCGCTCCGATGCGTCGCCAGCTTCCGGCTGTTTGCCAGCCGTTCCCGCATCTTCGGCGCCAGCTTCCGAAGGTTCGAATCCCGTTCGGGACGCTGGAATTATTGAACGTTTTCAATTACCTGCAATCATCATGGTGCGCTAGATGCCGACGCGCGTCTCCGTGCGAGGCGTACGACTATTCCTTGAGCGCGCCGGGACCGGCTTGAAAGCTGGTGCTGACCTGGGAGTCCGAGAGCGCCACGTCGTAGATGCGGAACTCGAGCATGACGCCGACGGCGCCCCCGTCCGCGCTGAACTGCGAACGGCCGAGCCAGTTGTTGTCGTCCTCGAGCGCGGAAAGCTGTTCATCGAACGTGGCTGAATCCGCCAAGGTGCCGTCGACGTAGAGGCGCATGCTGCTGCCGGCGGCGTCCAGAACGACGGCAACGTGTGCAATCGTGTTGTTGGGCAAATAGGTGCTGTGGTCGACCTGGGTTTCGTTGCCGTTCCCGCTCAACGTGAAGGCGCCTCGGGCCACGTCGCTGCCGCTGAGCGGAGTCAGGAAGACGTAGGTTTCACCGTTGGCTCCGTCGTTGCTGCCAAAATCGAAAACGCGCTCCCACTGGCCGCCACCCTGCCAAACGAACCAGGTTTCCAGCGTAGCGTTGGTAAGGCTCGAGATGATCCCGGACGGGAGCTCCACGTAGGCCGCGCCATCGAACGTTACCCGGCCGTGCTGCTGGAGGCCACCGCTCACGAGGGTTCCGTTGGCGGAGCCGACCGAGTCCTCGATGGTATTGCCGGTGCCGTCGAACGTGTAGAGGTGAGCGAGCGCGTTTCGCAGCGTGGTGCAGCCCGAGGTATTCGTAGAGTCCGAGCAGCCGCAGGCGCCGGTCGGCTCCGTTTGCCCGTCGTTGTCCGGGCATTCCTCGAGGCAGTCGGGGGTTCCGTCGCCGTCGTAGTCTTCGCTGGGCAAAGGATCGCCCGGACATATGTCCATTCCCGTGCCGCCCGTGCCGCCGCTTCCCCCCGTTCCGCCGTCTCCTCCGCTGCCTCCGCCGGTTCCTCCCGAGCTCGCATCCGTGCCGCCGCTTCCTCCCGTCACGACGATCGGACCGCCTCCGACCCCGGGCGACCCGGCCGTAGTGCTTGTGCCTCCGCTGCCGGTCGTGGTGGCGGCGGCATCGCCCGTCGTGGTAGCCCCGGTACCGCCCGTACCGGTTGCGGTTGCCGCGTCCTCGTCGCCTGCATCCGTGCCCGCGTCCTCGCCGCCGGTGGCGCCGGCGCCAGTATTCATGCGTGTGCTGCCGTCACCGCCGTCGGTCGTCGTTTGAGCGCATGCCACGCACGCGGTAACGGCGACGGGGTACAACCAGGAGGGAACGCCGCGAAGGCGATGTGACGAACGCTTCTGAGCTTTCCGAGTCCAAGCCATAGTTAGGGAATTTTACCATCGAGGCGATGATGGCTCAACTGGTAAAAACGTTTCTCCCACTTTGCACCAGGCCTCGGGACCCGGCAAAATCCCCAGAAAATCTGCGCCTCGAAGGCAACTTTGTTGCTGAACGCGGGTCCCGGTCAGTGCGCCGGCGGGTCGCTCGCCGGGAACGACTCCCATCCTGCCTCGTCGACTTCGTCCCGGGTGCCGCCGCCGAAGCGGTAGCGAGGCAAAGGCTGCTTTTCCCGGCCGCGCTCGATCGGGCGCTCCGTGGGCAGCGTGTTGTCCGGCGTGACCGGCACGTGCTCGAGCTGCTCGATTCTCCTTAGCAGAGTGCGCACGAGCGAGCGATAGCCGTCGAGGTAGTGGGTCACCACCCAGCGCTCTGCGCCAACCAGCATGATGTGCAGCAGGAACAGGGTGCCGAGCATCCAGAGCGGTGCCGACGCCGTGAGCAGCCAGATTCCCATGGTCGCGAGAACGATCGTGAGCAGAGCGACGCTGCCGCGGCGTCGAGCCGTGATGCCGGGCTGGAAACTGGAATCGAGCAGGCGCTGCTCGAAGTCCGAAAGCTGTCTCAAGTCGCGTGCCAGCATATCGTGCCTCGGTTCGTGGTCATCACGTGCTTCTTTGCTCCTTTGCTGCACCGCGCTTCTTTGCTGCGCCGCGCTTCTTTGCTGCGCCGCGCTTCTTTGCTGCACCGCGCGTGCCAGCGTGTCCCGCGTGCCAGCTACAGTCGTAGCTCGAACAATCACGCTGGCTGCTACCGCACCGCCACAGCGTGACGACCTGCCACGCCTCGCTACGGAGCTAGATCGCGCAGCAACAGCACGCGCTCGTCCGCGCAGAATCGCGCGAAATCGGTGGCCGCCGGGTGCCCGGGGTACGGAACGAAGAAGTGTCGATCGTCCGCATTGCGCCATGCGAGCGCGTACGCGATGCGGGCGAGCGTCCCGCTCTCGACCATCGGTTCGAGAAAGCTCCGACTGAACCAGCTCGCTCCTGCGTCGTCCTGCTCCGCGAAACCGCGGTAGACGCCGAACTCGGTAAGCGCGGGCACCTTGCCGTGCGCGTCTGCGGCCGCTACGGCGGCGCCGAGCGCACGGATCATCGGGCTCGCGTCGGCGCCGTAATAGTGATCGAGGCCCATCACGTCGACGTAGTCGTCGCCTGGATAGCGGAACAGGTAGTCTTCCAGGTCGCGGACGTCCCCGCCACCGGGGGAGAAGGCGAACAGGAGGTGGGAGAAGCGGCGAGTTTCGCGCAGGTAGTCCAGCGTGAAACGAAAGAGCGTGACGAAATCCTCGTTCGAAGCGTGGTCTCTACCCCACCAAAACCAGCTGCCGGTATGCTCATGAAAGGGGCGGAAGATGATGGGGATGAGCTCGCCGCGATCGCCACGGCAGGAAGCGAGGAAGTCCGCGACGCGATCGAGGTACGTGCGGAAAACGCCATGGTGGCTGCCGCCCGGAATGATCGCGCGAACCGCCGCGCTGGTGTCCCAGGCGTCGCCGCCGCTCACGGGGTTGTCGGCGTGCCAGCTCACCGTATTGATGCCTCCGCGACGGTACGCATCGCGGATGCGCTCGCGCATCAGGCCGAAGTCGACGCCGTCGCCGTTTTGCGGTGCCCCGCGCTCGACCTTGAAGACGTCCCAGCCGTACACGGCCGGGTGCGAGCCGCAAACGCTCTTCACGTCGGAGCGATCGTCGTCGCCTGACCACCCGACGCCGTACGCCGTGGTGTCCTGATGTCCGAAGGCGAAGCGTGATTCCTGGGCCAGATTCGCGAGCGTTCGCTTCAGCCGCTCGAAGGCCTGACGCGTGAGCTTGTCCTGCTCCTCGCTCAGCTCGAGGGGCGCCGGCCCAGGGTACTCGGATACGACGTTCTCGGCGGTCACGGGCGCCGACGCCGTAGCACGGCCGTCGGGAGCCGAGCTGAAGCAACCGCCGAGCAGCGGAAAAATCAGGCTCACGGCTCCGAGCCGGCGACCGCCGCCGTGCTTTTCACGGCGACGCCGGGCGGCTCTTCGGACGACGCGCGACGGACTCATGGTGGCTCGGCGCCAGCCGCCCTGGCGTCTCGCTCCGCGAGGTGGCCGAGCTCGTAGCGCCGGGTGTAGCCGCGCGTCGCGTTCTGAATCTCGACGCACACGGTGCCGTCGGAGCGGTAGTTGTAGCGCTCCACGATCTCTTGGTCCGGGTTGGACAGGCGCGCGTCCGGCGCCACCTTGCCGAGGTTGTCCAGCGTCGAGAGCAATGGATCGTACGGGAACAGAACCTCGCCCCAGGGCATCAAGTCACCGTGCGCTTCTCCGTCTGGGCCGAGCTCGCTGCATTCGACGAAACGCAAGTGCCCGACGGCGTGCACGGGTCGGTAGCGCCGCGTCACGACGACGCCGTCCTTGCGCGGCAACGCCCCCTTTTCGATGATGGGGTCGAACACCTTGGCGCGGCCGGCGTCGCGCTCGCGCCACACGCCGAAGTGCCGCGTCGTGGCTTCGCGCAGGTAGATGCCCGCCTCGGGATCGGCGGCGATGGCGAGCCCCACGGCGGTGGCCGCGTGGGGGAGGGGAGCCAAGAGCACCTTGCGCCGGTAGTGCTCGCGCAGCGTGCGCGCTACCAGGGGGAAGGCGGTTGCGCCGCCCACGAGATACACGCCGCCGAGCTCGCGAGGATTGTCGGGGTTGATGCCGTACTCTTTCACCTTGTCGACAATCCTGGCCAGAAGCCCGAGCGTCGGTTCGACCAGCGGAGCGCAAGCCCGATTGACCTCGCTCATCTCCAGGGTCACGGCGTCCACGCCCGGCAAGGCCGGCTCGAGATCGATCAAGAGGCGACGGCAGTTGGACGACACCCCTTCCTTCGCTTCCCGGCAAATCTCCAGCAGGTGCGTGGTCTGGTTTGCCGAGAGCGCCGCGGCGCGAACCCCTGCTTTGGAAAGCGCCAGCTCGAGGATCGCGGCGTCGAAGTCCTCGCCGCCGAGACGGCCGATACCTTCGCTCGCGATCAGCTCGAAGCGCCGCTCGAGCAGCGATACGGCGGAGGTGTCGAAGGTGCCGCCGCCGAGGTCGTAAACGACCACGTAGCGCTTGGGGCTCTTCCTGCCGAGGCCGGCCAGGTTGTTGTACGCGTATTCGACCGCCGCGGCCGTCGGTTCGTTGACGAGGCCGAGCACACTGAAGCCCGCGCGGCGGAACGCTTCGACGGTGAGGTAGCGCTGCGAGCTCCCGGCATTGGCCGGAACCGCGATCATCGCCTCGAGCGGCTCTTCGCGGTCGACGTCGAGATTGGCCCGGTCGATCAATTCCGAGCGAAGAAAGCTCAAGTACCGCGTGGCAAGGTCGAGGGCCGTCATGTCGAGACCGGAGTCCGACAAGACGTCGTCCGGCGCGCGGCGGCTGACTTCCCGCTTCACGGACCTTACCGCGGCGCGCGGCCCGCGGCCGAGCTCGGCGGCCGCCTCCCAACCGAAGCACAGATCGTCGTTGAGCGTCGCGACGCCGGGAACGAAATCGCGATAGCCGCCGGGCGCTTCGAACACGGCAACCGGGTAGCGACCGGCGAGCGCCGTCGCGACGACGGTCCGGGTCGTGCCAAAGTCAATACCGAGTCGCATCGAAGCGCGGCGCTATCTTGCGCCACCTCGGCCCCGCGGGAAAAGGGGAAGCTTCAGCCCGTTCCGTCGACGTGGTCCGGATCGGAGAAAGGCTACGGATTGGACGGCGTCCACACGCGGTAGCTGTTGCGGCCCTGCCCCTTGGCGGCGTACATGGCCGCGTCCGCGCTCTTCAGCAAGCCGTCGAGCTCCACACCGCCCCCGGGGTAGACGGCAATCCCGATACTGGCCGTCGTGCTGACCGAACCGTCATCGAGCCTGATCGGAGACGCAATGGCGCTCGAAAGGCGTTCGACGACGGCGATGGGGTCCTCCGCGTGCTCGATGGGATCGAGCAGCACGGCGAATTCGTCGCCGCCCAAACGCGCCACGGTGTCACCGTCGCGAACTGCCCCGGTCAGAGCGGCAGCCACCTTTTGCAGCACGATGTCCCCGGCCATGTGCCCGTGAGCGTCGTTGATCGGCTTGAAGTGGTCGAGATCGAGCAGCATGACCGCGAACAGGCCGTCGGCGCGCCGGGCCCGAGCCGCGGCGTTGGCGACGCGCTGGTGGTAGAGCAAACGATTGGGGAGGCCCGTGAGCTGGTCGTAGTGGGCCAGACGAATCAGCCGCTGCTCGGTGTGCTTTCTGGCGATCGAATGATGAATGGCCCGCCGCAGCACATGCGGGTTGGTCTGGCCCTTGATCATGTAGTCTTGCGCGCCGGTCGCGACGGCACGCAGGGCAAAGTGTTCGTCTTGGAGATCGGAAAGGACCAGGACCGGCAACTTCGGCGCGGTACTTTCGAGCGCCCGGATCGCTTCGAAACTGTCAGCGTCGGGCAAGGTGAGCTCCGTCACGATGATATCGAAGTCCTCCTCGACGAGTCGCGTCAGCGCCTGACCGAGGCTTGGAACGCAGGCGACCTCGGCGCCGTCGCCGAGCACTTCGCGCAAGAAGAACGCATCGGGGGGATTGTCCTCGATGAGCAGAATCCGAAGCCGCTCCCGCGGAGCGCGCACCTCGCCGGGGCCGTGGTTCGGGTCAGGCGTCGATGCCACGAAAGCTAGACGGCCCGCGCGGCACAAACTTGATGAATGAAAGTCAGCAGCGCGTTCGGACGTTGCGGCGGCGGAGCGGGCGGCGCCCCAGAGACAATCCCAAAAGGAGGGTCAGGGCTCCAAGACTTCCGCCCGCACGCGAAACTCCGCCGACGCGACACCCACAGCCGCCGGCCTCGGCGCTGTTCGCTGGATCGCCGCCCGAGGTCGTACCCGACGCGGCGCTGGTGGCCCCGGGGCCCGTCGCCGAACCGCTGGCTGCGCCGCTTCCGCCCGCGCCCGTGGTCGAAGCGCCGCTAGTACTGGCCACGGCGCCGCCGGCCCCCGTGCTCGTCCCGCTCGCGCCGCCGGCTGCTCCACCCCCGGCCCCTGGAGTGTCCGCCGGAGGTGGTTCGCAGTTCGGGTCCGGAGGCTCTGTCGCTCCAGGCGGCCAGCCGATCGTGTCCACGTACAGGGTGCCCGAGCACCCCAGCGGCACCGCCACGTCGAGCCCGAGCGTGCCGACCGGATTTTTGACGTCGGCGGGCACAGTGAAGCCGACCGCGTCCCACTGGCCGGGGTGATAGCTTTCGCCCGGGTACCAAGCGCCGGACCAACGATACTCGGTGGAGGCGTCCTCGACCATGTACGGCTGCACCGACGCCGGCACGCAGCCCTCGGGCAACATGAGGTGGAAGTCGACCGCCGAGCCACCGGGGACTGTGACGTTGTTGATGAACACGCGCAGGTTTCCGGGCTCGCCGTTGAAATCCACGGCAAGAGCCGCCGCGCCCGCGTAGAGCGGCCCGCCGACGCGACGGAAAATCGTTCCCGCTTCGCCCTCGATTCGAAAATCCTCAACGTCGCACTCGAATTCGTACTGGTGCGGGTAGTCGTCCGCGATGGGCGGCAAAGGAGGGACGTCCGAGGTGGGCGGCACCGGCGGCTCGGGACCGATGTCGGGCGGCGTCCAACCCTGCCCGGGCTCGAGCGCGAGCGCGCTCTTGTTGCCGAGCACTTGGCCGCCGCGGCTCCGGAGAAAGAGCTGCCCGTCGGTATAGTAGTCGCTCTTGTGCGAGGACTGCATCGAATGCCCGCGTCCGAACAGGAACCCGAGCACGCCGGCGTCGGCGAACTTGGCGATGTTGTTCAACCGGTTCGCCTCGCCTTCGCCCAGCAGATACTCGGGACGATTGTCCTTCCAACCCAGACGCTCGCCGCAGTTCTCCGATGCGCAGTTCGGTTGATTGAGACTGTTCAGGTTGCCCTCCGGGATCTGCCAGAGGAAGATCCGCTTGCCGCTGATTTCGTTCCAGCCGCTCAGATATTCGAGAAAGCGGTTGAAGCTCAGCGAGGACACCGGCGCGTTCGGATCGGTGCTCCAGCGTACGTCACGCTGAGGGCGCCCTTCGTGCGTTTGCGAAGCGCCGGTCGAATAGTATTCGGCGTCGCGATCGATCGGGCTGATCGCCAGAATGTCGTACGTCTCTCCGACCACGTTGGGCGCGAGGTTGCTGGGGTTGCCGGCTTCGATGTTGGCGAGCCCGAGCTGCGAATAGAACCAGTAGCCGGCCTCGGTGTTCGTCGGCAGATCGCCGTTGGGCTGATTGACGACGTCGTTGCCGCGCGCCCAGCCCGGCGGATCGAGGCCGAGGATGGCGGTCGTGGCGCCGACTTCCTGGCGCAGCTTCAGAAAAGCCTGCCCCCAGCCGGCGAGCGTGTTCGGCATACCCGCGAGCTCGGGCAGGCCCGAATCCGCCACGGCGGCGTACACGTTCGGGTTGGTGCCGGATTGTGATTCCGCGAAGCCGAACGTGTCGGTCTCCAGGATCACCACGACCGGATTGCCGAACGCTCGAATCTGCTGAAGCAAGACTCTGAAGTCCGCGAAGTAGGAGCCCATGAGCGACGCATTCTGGAGCTTCTCCAGCGTGGCCGACTCGCCACCGCCCGGTTCCCCGAGCAGCTGATAAAAGCCGACGGCCGGGATCATGCCTTGCTCGTACGACTCGAAGAAGTAACGGTACGCGAACGCGCCGTCACGCGGGCCGTTGTTGTTCCAGTTACTGACCCAGCCCTTGGTCAGGTATTGATAGCGCCAGTCCCAGGCGACGCCGCTGTCGCGAAGCCACGTGTCGCCGGGCGCTCCGCGGATCCCGACCAAGAACCGAGCGGGCAGCCCGTTCGCGATGGCGCCAAAGGCCTGCTCGCCGAGCCCCTGGCGAGCCTGGGCCACGTTTTCCCCCGGCGCCGGCTGCGTCGAGGGATCCGAACACGCCGTCAGGCCGAGGCCCGCGGCCAAGGCCGTCGAAGACAGGGCCGCTGATAACGGCGAGAAGCGAAAGTTGGACGAGGATCGGTAGGTCATCGCGCTCGTAGACCAGAGTTGTCCGGCGTCGACGGCCGGTGTCAACGTTTCGCGGAGAACGGCCCAGAGTGGCAGAAAACCCGCCAAAGTCGAGCCGGCAGAGCCGCGCGGCGCGAGTCAGAGCCGGGCCCGCACGTCCGTCCACTCGGGCGCGACCCGCGTGAACGCCTGCCCGGCGTGCAGGACGATGAGCCCGCCCGCGCCGTTCGCCGCCAGCTCCGCCCAATGGCGGACGTCGAGCTCCGTGCTCCACGGCAGGTACCAGACCCCGAGCGCGCCCGCCTCTCGGATGAGCTCGGGCGTCACTTGTCGCGAGTTGACACAGACGAGCTCGAAGCCCAGGGCGAACGCCTGGCGAGCGAGCGCTCGCGCGGCCGCGGCGCTCTCTGGATAGCCTTTGAGCCCGGCGCGCAGCTCGTGGCGCTCGAGAACGGCGAGTGAAGCAGGAGTCGGAGCGTACAGCATCAAGACGGCGCGGTCTTGCGCTCCGGCGCGTACTACGGCGTTCACGGCGGAGCGCACCGCGGCGGTGGACGCCGCGGCCCCGTCCTTCGTGTTCTTGAGATCGACGAAGACGGTTTCGAACTCGAGCTCCAACACTTCGTCGAGAGTCGCCACGTGGCGCCCTCCCATGAGCTCGCAAGCCTTTGCTTGTTCCAGCGTGGCCAGACTGAGCGTGCGGCACGCGCGCGGGTTGTCGTCGTGGGCGGTGACGAGCACGCCGTCCGACGTCAACAGCACGTCGACCTCCACGTCGGGAAGACCTTGCTGCTTCGCGGCGCGGAGCGCCTCGATCGAATTGCCGTCGATGAACGGGCTCATGGCGCTGCCGCGCATCGACACGACGTGAAAGCGACGCGGCAATCGATCCGGCGGCGCGTGAACCGTGGCAGGCGCGGCCGTCAGCTCCGGAGCCGATTGCCCGAGGCTGGAAGATGCAGGCGCGGGCGAGCGCGTGCGGCTGGAAGCCAGAGCCATCAGCGGCTGCGCCGCGAAGCACAGCGCCGCTCCGACGACGGCGCCAATCGCCGCGGCCAGTGGCCAACGTTTCGCGTGCCCGGTCATGAACGCGGCAACGACGCTAGCACAGTTCGCTTGAGTTAGCGGATCCGGGCTAGGGGACGGAAACGTCCGGCGACGCCCGTATCTACGCTGTGGTCGAACGTAAGACGAGCTCCGTGCGAGACCGACCGCTCGCGCTCAGTTCGTCCCCTTGGAAAAGCGCATCACGCGCGCCTTGGTCGGCGGCGGCTCCAGCGGCGGCAGGGCGGTGACGAGCTGCTCGACGGTGGGCAAGAGATGCAGGAGCGCCGCCTCGGCGTGAAGCTCCGAATACGGCCCGTCGAAGATCAGAAGAAGCCAATAGATACTAGCGAAGCTGCGTGCCCAGAACGGCCGTCCCGGTACTACCGCCGCGCGTCGATTGGGTTCCTCGCCGGATTCGTCGTCGCGAAGCGCGGCTATCGCGCACGCGGTGAGCACGAGCTGGCGCAAAGCCGTGGGCGTGCGGTCCTCGACGCCGCGCGCGGCCTCGAGGAGAATCTCTACGGCTTCCGTTCCCTTGCCGTGCGCGTAACCGGCCAGCGTGGCGCGGCTCGGCGCCAGAATCTCGTCCCAGCCCGTGCCGAGTTCGCGCAGCACGCCCGCGGCGTCGGCCAGATCGAGCGAGAACGGAACGTCTTCGTCTTCCAGAACTCGCTCCGAGAGCCCCCACAGTACGGGAGAGCGCGCGTCGAGTACGACCGCGCGCAGCGCCCCGGCTCGTTCCGCCAGATTCCTGAGCACGACGTCCAGGTGAGTCCGAGCACTGCCCTTGGGCGGTCGTGGCGGCTCCGGAAGCTTGTGCGACTCGAACAAGGACTGACAGAGCTGCGTCAATCGGTTGCCGAGCTGCTCGCGGTTCTCGATCGTGTTTTCGAAGCGCGCGACGATGCGCCACCCCTGCGCCAGCGTCAACGACAGCGAACGTTCGTCGTCGTTGCCATCGCCGCCGATCTCGCCGCGGACGTCGCGAGCGGCGAGCTCTTGGCGAATGATGTTGAGCGAACGGAGGAAGGCGGCAACGGACACGGGCTCGAAGGGCGCCGTCACGCTACCTCAAAACGACGCGGGCGCCGGTTCTTGTTATCACAGGGCCTGCGGCCATCGTGCCGCCGCTGTCCGAGCCCTCAGAGGCGCGTAAGAACCTGCAGCATCGCCACCAGGGCGACACCGAACAGCGCGCACAGGCCGACCAGCCGCTGCTCCGCGCGCTCGAGAGCCTCGAGCTCGCCCAGCGCTGCGAACACCGCCGCTCCCGCGCGGCGCCGCACGCGCCATACCGGAAATACCAAGACTGCTGCGGCCATTCGTGCAGTCTGACCGCGTGACGCGTACGTGTCAATTTCGTGCCGAGTCAGCGACGTCAACACCGGACGGTCGGCCGCCCGAATGGGAGCCGGCCGATGCTTTCGGGCGCCCGAGCAGTGTCTCGGGAATCGAAGGCGGCAGGCGACGCTCTGGAATGGCTACTGGGGTGCCAAGGTCCGGCGGCGGACCCGAGCGCGGAATCCGGTACACGCGGCGCGCCTGGATCAACGTCGACCTGAGGCCGTTGGCGCGCATGATGGCCTTGACCGTCGTGCCGAAGCGCTTGGCCAGCTTACCCAGCGTTTCGCCCTTGCTCACCCGGTGATGAACGACGTGTGAGAGCGGCTCGATCATGTCGTGCTCGACCAAAAGGGGGTAAAGGCGCCGCGCCGATTCTTGAGCGATCGGGTTGTGGAAGCGCACGTGAAGGTGCGTGCGGTGACCGCGCGCGTGGCGAAAGATCGGGGGCATTGAGCCGAGCTTGCCGTCGAACAGCGAGGCGAGCCACGCCTCGTCTTCGCCGATCGAAACGGCGTGCCGGCGCAATAACGCCTGGATTGAGCGGTCGATGAGAATCATCTCGACGTCGCTCTCGGTGACGAGCGCGCGAACGAAGGCCCAGGTTCGAGGCAGATCCAGGTTGGTCGCGTCGGCGCGCCGGTACCAGCGGGCCTGGTCGAGGTAGAAAAACCCGATGTCGACGTCGCGTCCGGATTGGTGGCTCAAGTGCGGCGAGAGCCGGCCGCCGCCGCGCGCGCTCAGGTGGCCGACGGGAAGCGGCGGCGTGCCGGGAAACAAGTCGTGGACGTCCGTGATCGCAGCGTGCAAGTAGCCGAGTGTTTCGGCCGTGCCCCAGGCGTGATCCGGATCGACGGGCTCGTAGTATTCGTCGGTCGCGAGCTTGCTGCCGTTCATGAGCTGCCCATTGCTCGGGCTGCCGATCGAGAGCGGTCCGAGGCGTTCGGGGGCTTCTAGGAGGCTCCTTTCGAGCTCGGTTCCCGACCATCCGTCGAGCGGGTGGTGGGCCGGAGCCCGCTCGGCTCGTGGCGGCAACGGCAGGATGTCGGGCGCGTCCTCGGGCAGCTCGTCGCCGTACGGCAGCTCGTGCCGCGGGAGTACGGTGCGCGGCTCCGCCGCTCGCGACCCGGGAGCGGGACCGGCCGCACCCGGCACGGCAGCAGGCGCCGCCGTGCAGCCGGTAGCGAGGATGCAGCCGGTAGCGAGGATGACCGGTACCAGCCAAGGGAGCGGATTTCGGACTGCGCAGCGAAACGAAGCTCCGTCGGCATTGCCGGTCAGGACGAGTCGATTGCCGATACGCACCGGTCCGCGAACCCTCGCCGAAGCGAGCGGCGGATGTCAACGCCACGCGCCATGCCGCTCAGGGCGCCGGATCCGCCGGCTCTTGCCGCTGTCGGGCCTTGAGGAGCTCGCTCTGCGCGCGGACCAAGAGCTCGACGGCCTTCTTTCGACTGCCGGTCAGCGGCTCGTTCTTCGGCGCGGCCTTGAGCGCGGCGATCGCCTCGGTGACGTGCTCGTAGGCCGTCTCGAGCGGTGACTCGGCCGCCCTTGCGCCGCTGGCAAAGCCGGCGAGCGAGGCGACGAGCGCGACGAGGAGCGTGTTCTTGAAGCTACGGCGATAAACGACCATCATGGGTGATTCCTGGTGGGGCTCGGGCATTCACTACTCCGACCTTGTGGCGCCGAGCGACGGATGCGGCTCATTGCGCCGGTACCGAGGCTAGGCTACGCGGGGCTCGTCATGGACGCGGAAATCGAGCGCGACCCCTACGCGTTGCTGGATTCCTGGCTCGCGCGGGCTGCCGGCGCGGACGCGGACTACGCGCCGAGCATGGTCCTCGCTACGGCGGGTGAAGGGGGACGGCCGTCGGCCCGCGTGGTCTTTTACCGCGGGCGTTCCGGCGAGGCGCTTCGCTTTTTTACCAACTACGAAAGTCGCAAGGGACGCGAGCTCGAGCAAAACCCCCATGCGGCGCTCGCGTTTCATTGGGCCGGCCTTCGACGCCAAGTGCGCGTGGAGGGAACCGTGGCCCGCCTCGGCGCCGAGGAATCGGACGACTACTTCCGTAAGCGACCACGGGAGAGCCAGCTCGGGGCCTGGGCCTCGCCGCAGAGCCAAGTCGTGGCGTCCCGCGCGGAACTGGACTCGCGCTACGCGGAGGCCGAGCGGCGCTTCGCCGCGGGACCGGTGGCGCGGCCCCCGCACTGGGGCGGCTACGGGCTCTACCCCGAGTCCTTCGAGTTCTGGATCGGCCGCGAGCGCAGACTCCACGACCGCTACCGATTTCTGCGCGCCGGGGACGCCTGGAGGAAAGAGCGGTTGGGGCCTTGAGCGACCGCCTCTCTTCGGGGAACGAACCGGGCCTTGACACGCGGGAATGCGTGAAGAATTTGGACAGCCGCAATCTGGGCGAGGCGAGTGATGACTGAGGCGAAACAGCAGCCGTTCCAGGCCGAGGTAACTCGGGTTCTCGGCTTGGTGATCAATTCCCTCTATTCGAATCCGGACATCTTTCTGCGCGAGCTGATTTCGAATGCCTCGGACGCGCTCGACAAGCTCCGTTACGCGAGTCTGCAGGAGCCCGATCTGCTCGGCGACGACGCGCGCTTCGTGATTCGGCTCACGCCGGACCCGGGGGCGGGCACTCTGACGATCTCGGACAACGGTATCGGCATGAGCGCGGAAGAGCTCGCGAGGAACTTGGGGACCATCGCCTGGTCCGGTTCACGAGAATTCCTGGACCGGCTCGAGCAAGCCCAAAAGAAGGACAACCTCGAGCTCATCGGTCAGTTCGGCGTGGGTTTCTACAGCGCGTACTTGGTGGCGGAGCGCGTCGACGTCGTCAGCCGTGCCGCCGGGTCGAGCGAAGCGAACCGCTGGTCCTCGGACGGCAAGGAAGGGTTTTCGATCGAGCCGGCCGAACGGGCCGAGCGCGGTACCGCGGTGGTCCTGCACTTGAAAGAGGACGCGCGGCAGTACCTGGACGCGGCGGCGTTGCGCCGGCTGGTGGAGCGCTATTCGGACTACCTGAGTCATCCGATCGAAGTCGGTGAACGACCGGCGGCCGGAGGCGAGCCCGATTACAAGGTGGTGAACCGTGCCAGCGCGCTCTGGCAACGCTCCCCGAAGGAGATCGAAAAGCAGCAGTACGAGGAATTCTACAAGCACCTGACTCACGACTGGGAGGCTCCGCTCACCTGGCAGCACTTCAAGATCGAAGGGACGCAGATGTTTGCGGGCCTCTTGTTCGTGCCGCGCCGTCGTCCTTTCGATTTGTTCGATGCTCAGCCGCGTCACGGGGTTCGGCTGCACGTGAAGCGCGTCATGGTCATGGACCAATGCGAGGAGCTCGTGCCGCGCTGGCTGCGTTTCGTGCGCGGCGTGATCGACACCGAAGATCTGCCTCTCAATGTATCTCGCGAGTTGTTGCAAGACTCCAAGGCCGTCAAGGTCATCAAGAAGCAGGTGGTGCAGCAGACGCTCGAAGCACTCAAACGCCTCGCGGACGAGCGACCCGACGACTACGTGACGTTCTGGGAGAACTTCGGCGCCGTGCTCAAGGAGGGTCTGCACTTCGAGCCCGATCAAGCGGAACGCCTCTTGCCGCTCTTGCGCTACGAGAGCTCCAAGCGCAGCGGCTTGGTTTCACTGGCCGATTACGTCGCGGCGCTGCCCGACGGGCAGAAAGACATCTACTATCTGAGCGCCGCCTCGAAGAGCGTGCTCGAGCACAGCCCGCACCTCGAGGGTTTGCGCCAGCGCGGCTACGAAGTCCTGTTCATGTCCGATGCCGTCGATCCCTTCGCGATGCAGTCCCTCAGGGAGTACGACGGCAAGAAGTTCGTCGATGCCATCCAGGCGGGCCTTTCGTTCGGCGAAGCGCAGGACGACGCCCCAAAAGACGACGCTCGGGGCTCCGGCGTCAGCGGCCTGCTCGAGCGCTTCGAGCGTGTGCTTTCCGACCGTGTCGAGAAGGTGCTCGAATCCAAACGGCTCACCGACTCGCCGGCGTGCCTCGTCGTGCCGGAGGGCGGCATAGCGCCGCACCTCGAGCGCATGCTCCGGGCGCAGCAGCTCAATCTGCCGCCCGCGAAGCGCATCCTGGAGCTCAATCTGGGGCATCCCTTGCTTTGCTCGATCGCGGAGCTCGACGCCGCCGAGCCGGGGTCCGATCGGATTCGGAGCTGGGTGGAGCTCATCTATGCCCAGGCGCTGCTCGCCGAGGGAAGCCCGCTCGAAGACTCGGCCGGTTTCGCTCAGCGGCTCTCGCGTCTTTTCACGACGGCGGCGCGCGCCGAGGCGGATCGCGGCACGGGTGCGTCCGAGGCAAAGCCCGAGGGCGGCGTGTCGGAGGGCCCGAGCGAGGAAAATCGAACCGCGCGGACGGACGAACCGGACTCTCCCGGCGAGTCGAGCTGACACGAAGGGCGTGGGCGGGGAGCCACGCCGTCAATCGGGATCCGGACTGCATTCGACGGATTTGCGCCGAAAACTGGGATGGCCCGAGGCTTGCTCGTAGGGTCGGTCGAAGGAGATCATCATGCCGCGAGATACGACCCGATTTGCCGCCTACTGCGCGCTCTTTATGAGTGGAGTCGCTCTGGGCTTTTCGCTGACCGTCGCCGGCTGCCGCAGCGAGC
>DASWGX010000474.1:0-6285 GCA_036393455.1 Polyangiaceae bacterium | reverse complement strand
CGCGACCGCCGCGCCGGCTGGACCCGAAAAGGCCCGGACATCTCGGTGTTGGCAGGGCGATCTTGCCCGAGGCTTTCAGGCTTAGTAGGTGACTTGGGGCCGTGGCTCGAGACGACCACGGGAAGGCTGCGGCGGTACTCCCGACATGAAAGTTGGTCCTGGGCTTGGTCACCTCTGGTTAGGGCTCTGGGCTTTCGGCGTTTTCGTCGCCGTGCTGTCGCTGTCGAACGCCTCTGCCGCGGCGCCGAAGTCCGGAGGCGAAGCGAAGGCTCGAGACGAGAGCGATGGCCCTCCACGCATCGCCATCTACGTCGAAGGCGGAGCGGCAAAGCCCTTCCGTCTGGCGATCCAAGAGCACGTCACCGACGAGGTGGAAATCGTCGACGTCAACCGCTTCGTCCTCGCGCTGCGAAAAACCGGTCGCGTGCCGCTCGGCCGCTCGTTCGCCGACGCCGGCGCGCTCGGCCCGCGCATGAACAAGCTGGCCGCCGAGCTCGACCTCGACGCCGTGATCCTGGTTCAGTCGTTCACGGCGAAGGGCGGCCGGGGCGTGCGCGTCTTGGCTTTCGTCCGCGACACGGAAGCTCCTGCCGTCAACGAGACGCTCGAACTCGGTAAGAAGAAAACGGCGGAAGCCGCCGAAGCCACGGCCGCCGCGTTCTCGCCGGTGACCCAGAGCCTGCTCGAACCTCCGGAACCGGAGCCCGAGCCCGAGCCAGCTCCCGAAGCCGAAAAGGAATCGGAGCCGGAGTCGGAGGAAAAAACCGACGAGCCGCCACCGGAGGAGCCGGAGGAGCCGGAAGGTGAATCCGGTCCGAGCACGCGCGCGTCGACCCCTTTCGAGATCGGGCTCGGTGCGCGCGTAATGGCGCGCCGCTTCACCTATACCGATCGCATCACGCCGCTTCGCAACTACTCCGTCTACACCGTGATTGCTTTCGGGGCAGAGCTCGAAGCGTTTCCCTTTGCGACCCAGCAGGGCTTTCTGCCCGGTCTCGGGCTCGCGGCGGCCTATGCGCGATCGCTCCCGAAGAAATCCGAGATCGAAGGGACCGCCGGCGCGGAGGACCTCGACACGAATTACAGCGCCCTCGACGCGGCGCTCAAATACCGCTTCGCGCTCGGCGAACGCGCGGCCCTGGCGTTTTTGGCCGGGTTTTCCATGGAGGACTTCGCCTTCGGCGGCGAGGGCGTGTTCGCCAGCGAGATCCCCGAGGTGCGCTACCGCGTCCTCCGCCTGGGGCTCGACCTGCGAGTTCCGATTGCGGGCGTCGACTTTCTGGCGGGTGGTTCCTACCGCCTGACTCTGAGCGGAGGCGACGTCGCCGATCGGTTCCCGCGCTCGTCCGTCGGGGGGATCGACGCTCTATTCGGAGCCGCGCTTCCCCTCGGCGAGAGCGGCTTCGAGCTCCAAGCCCTGCTGCTATACCATCACTACTTCTACTCGATGAACTCGGAGCCCGGAGATCAGTACATCGCGGGGGGTGCCGTCGATCAGTTTTTCACGCTCGAGCTCGGAGCCGTCTATGCCTTCTGACGAGAAAAGCTGTCGAGCTCGACGCCTGAGCGCGCACTCGCTCGGCGCGGTCGCGGCGCTGGGGCTCACTGCCTGCCCCGGAACCATCGAAGACCCGGAACGCTTCATCGGCGGCGCGACCGGATCGGAACCCTGCACGGAACCTTCCGGAATCTTCGCCGCGTCGTGCGCACTCGCGAACTGCCACGCGACGTCGATGCCGGCTCTCGGGCTCGACCTCGAGAGCCCGGGCCTCGAACAGCGGCTAATCGACGTGCCCGCGATGGGCGGCGGAACCCTCGTGGTGCCGGGGGACGCCGAGAGCAGCGTGCTCTACACCAAGCTCACCGAAATGCCGCCGTTCGGGCTGCGCATGCCGTCGGGTCGTCCGCCGCTGTCGCAGGCACAGATCGACTGCGTCGGCGATTGGATCACCGGACTCGGCGGCGGCGCGCTCGTCGTGGACGCCGGCGACGACGTCCCGTAGCGGGCGAGGGCCGGCGCTCAGCGGTCGCAGCCGATGCGCGACGTGGAGAACGCAATCTCGTCGAACCAGAAGTCGAGCTCCACTTCCTCTTCGTGGATGACCACGAGACCGATCTTCAGCGAGGCGTAGGTTGGCGCGGCCCAGTTCTCGGAAGCCGAGACTCGGATCTCGGTGAGCTCTTCGTCGTCGAGGTAGGCGAAGATCTCGTTGGTGTCGCCGTGCAGGCCCCACTCGAAGCAAGCCCAGCGCCCGGTCGGCAGCACGGGCGGATTCTGCGGCGATAGTATGACGTCGGACTGGCCCGGCTCGGTACCGTGGTAGAGCGGCTCGAACGTGCCTGATTGAGCCTCGTCGCCCATCGCGATCGTCACCGACGGCAGATCCGAGTTGCCGCGCGCCTGCAGAAGATCGATGTGCAGCGCCGGCAATGGTCCCTCGGTGTAGATGAACGCACGGACGTAGAACGTGTTCATCTCTACCGGGAAGATGCTCTCTTGAATCAGCACGGCTTCACCGTTGGTCAGGGGCATGTGTGCGCGCACCGAAGAGCTCCCGCGCGCGGCGCGCGTAGAATCGACCTCGAGCGTGCCGCCATTGAGAATGGTCTCCCAGTCGGAGTCGATGCCGTCCTCGAAGTCCTCGCAGAAGAGGAAGTCCGAATCGCCACAGAGCGATGGCCCGCTCGCGCCCGGCCCTTCCCCGCCCGCGCCGTTGTCCGACGGATCGCCGCCGGCGCCGCTGCTCGTCGCGCCACCGGTCCCCGCCGCCGAGGAACCGCCCGCACCCGACGCCGTGGACCCGGAGGACGAGCCGGTGGTCGAGCCGGTCGAGCCTCCGCTTCCCGTCGTTCCACTGGACGTCGCGCCGTCTCCCGTAGCTGCGCTGGCCGACGTCGCTTCGTTGCCGTCGGCGTCGTCACCCGTACACGCGGACGCCAGAAACGCCGAGACACCGGCCGCCACGACCGAGCGCTCGAGCGTTCGGCGCCATGTCGCGGAGCGAGAGATCGAACGAAGGCAAGCTGTCGAGTGGAACGTTTTCATAGTGCTCCTCGTGGGCGGCGGGCATTCGAACCCCGCGCGCAAGCCTAACGCGCTTTTTTCAAAAGCACATCGGCCTACGGAGGACAACGGTTGAGCCGCCGCATGGCCGTGCCGCCGTGGAACGCTCGCCGCAAGTCGTACTCGCCCGCCGATCGCCGCGCGCCAGCCGTGTCCGGAGCTCCGCGGCCGCTCAGACCAAAAAGGTATTGTTGGGGTGGTTGTGCCGGGGAATCGAACCCAGGTGCCATTCTGAGCGGGCAGCGCAGCGGCACGCCGCAACAAAGGCGCTTACACTGCCTCCGCGTGCTCCCATCTCCAACCCTTCCCACCCCGGTTCGCCGCGCAGGGTCGCTCGGCACCGCGACGGCCACGCTCTGGATCAAGAATGACGGGCTCGCTCACCCGACCTACGGCGGCAACAAAGTGCGCAAGGTGGTGCGAATCCTAGACGAAGTGCGCGCGCGTGGAACTCGACGCATCCTGACCTTCGGCGCCGCGGGCAGCCACCACGTGCTCACGACGGCGCTCTTCGGTCGCGCCGCCGGACTTTCCGTGGCGGCGGTGGTCCTGCCGCAACCTGCGAGCCTTCACGCCGAGCAAACGCTGCGCGCGGCGATCGCTCAGGGGCTCGAAACGTTTCCGGCGCGATCGCGCCGCGAGCTTCCGATCGCAATCGCCCGCGCCATGCGCTTCAACGACGCCGTCGTGGCTCCCGGCGGCTCGACCGCAACGGGAACGTCCTCGTACGTGGACGCGGTCGGAGAGCTCGCGCTTCAGATCGCCGCCGGCGACCTTCCCGCTCCGGACGTGATCGTCGTGCCCTTCGGCTCCGGCGGCACCGCGGCCGGCATTTTGGCGGGAGTGCTCCGCCACGCGCTTCCATCCCGAGTCGTGGCGGTCAGCGTCACTCACAATCCGCTCGGGCGCGCCCAGATCCTGGCCATGGCGGCCCTGGCAGCGCGCAAGGCGGGCGTGCGAGCTTCACCGTCGAGCCTGTGGCGGCGCCTGGTGGTCGACGCCCGACGCGTCGGCGCAGGCTACGGGCACGCGACGCCCGCGAGCCGCGAGGCCCAGAGCATCGCAGAGGGTGAGCTCGAGCTCGTGCTCGACACCACGTACACGGCCAAAGCATTCGCTGGTGCGCTCGAGATCGTGCATCGAGCCAGCGCGGCCGGCGCGCAGCACGTTCTTTACTGGCACACGCTCTCTGCCGCTCCCCTGGAACCGCTCCTGGAACGAGCGCCGGAGCTCGCGCCGGAACTGCAAGCGCTATTCCGCCAAGGATGAACGACGCTCGAGCCCTCCGCTCGCTGCTTCGAAGCCTTCCTCGAACAGGCCGAGGGCGCGCAGGGCGCTCGGCAACTGCTCGAGAATGGCCGCTCGCACGCGATCGGCGAACTCGTCGACCAGTACCTGGTCGTGCGACAGCTCGCTGAAGCCAGCCAAATCCAGTGAGTTTTGCGCGAGCCAACGCGACGTCGCCTCGGGCGTGAGAAGGCCGTGTTCTCTTCGAAACCGCTCGGAGGCCTGCTGCACCTGGTTGGGCGATACGCGCACCCCGACCTGCCGCGCCAGCTCGAGCGCAAAGGCGCGCTCGAGGGCGGCCATGCAAATCGTTTGATGCAGGCTGGCGTCGCGAGCACGGAGATTTTCGAGCCATCGCGCCGCGCCGCCCCTCCCGAAGGGACCAGCCGCCGCGCTTTCGGGGCGAGCACTTTCGGAGCGAGCATGGTCCAGGCTGTGGCGCAGCGTCTGCCAGTAGTTGGTGTGCGAAAACCGAAACTTCGGCTGATGAACGCTCGGGTGCTCCAAATCGTCTCGCAAGCGCCGCAGCAACGCCATGGCGTCGGCTCGCTTCTGGTCGACGACGCCGTTCGCCGAGACCCACTTTTTCAAACGAATTCTTGTCGCTTGTCGGAGCTCGCTCGCGCCTTCGAGCGCCGCGTCGAACGAGCGATCGGCGTAAAACAGCGACTTTGCGGCGGCGACGACCGCCGCTTCTGCCCCCGAATCGATGACGCCGGCCGCCCACGCCGCGCGCAGTGTGGCTCGAATGTTCACCATGGCCTCGGAGCGAGCCCGATAGTTTCGCTCCGGCGGCTCGTGCAGCACGGCAACCTCGTCGTCGTCCTCGAGCTCGCCGCTCTGGAACTGCTCGTAGATCGAGCCCACGCCTACCATGCCGTGCTCGGCGAGCTCCGCGGCGCGCAGCGCGCCCATGCTCGATGCTCCGTACACTGGAATGCCGCGGGACAACACCCAGAGGATCTCCTTGTGCCAGACCGGCAGCCGATGATCGAAGTAGCCGTCGATGATGGCGATCGCCGGCGGGGAAAGCTTGCTCGCGAGATAGACGTCTCCGCATGCCGCCGGCCCGAGAAACGTCGCGCGCGGAAGCAGCTCCCGCGCCGCGGAAGCTTCGAGGCTCGGACCCGAAAAGACCACGCTACTCACGAATCACTACTCCGGCGCACGGCAAGCGCTCGCTCGCCCGGACGGTAGCCTGGCGCGTCCGGAAACCCTTCCAGCCCTGGAACCAGCGTGCGTGCTACCGCGATGGGAAACTCGTCTCGCGACAGATCGACGACGAGCGCCCGTTCGAGACCCGCGGCACGCAAGAGTTCGAGTGTCCCGGCGAGCGCGCTGGCTTTGTCCGTGAAATCGAAGCATCGAACGTCGGCGAAGCTCCGGCACGCCAGCGACTCTTGTTCCACGTGCGCGCGCTGGTGCTCGATGGACTCCTCGGAACGTATTCGCTCGACGTCGCCGGGCTGCAAGTCGTCGCGAGAGCCGGCGATGCGAGTGAGCCGCGACTGCGCGGCTTCCGTGACGGCCCGTCGCAATGCGATCGCGCGGTCGGGATGACAGCCGTACCCCCGCGCCGTGCCGACGCGGCGCAACGGATCGAACTCGCTCTCGCCTACCGAGCACAGGAACGCCGGAATTCCGACGTCGGTCGTCATGTCCCAAACGGCGACGCCCACCCGCGCCCGCTCGAACTTGGCGAACAAACTCAGACTGCACGCGTCGTCCACGGATGCCAGGCGAATGCGCCGGGCCGCTTGCTCACGCGGAGAACGCTCGTAGAACAGCGCCAGGGCATCCCGCTCGACGACCTCCCAGAGCCCGTGACAGATCGCGTCGACGAGGGCGATTCCGGAAGCGAGCCCGTTCGAACCCGAAAGG
Source organism: Polyangiaceae bacterium (assembly GCA_036393455.1). GTDB lineage: Bacteria > Myxococcota_A > Polyangia > Polyangiales > Polyangiaceae > DASWGX01. Next base: position 53 of record DASWGX010000474.1, on the reverse strand, counting down.
AAGTAGCCGCTGCCTTCCGGCAACGGCACCCGGAAGTCCAGGTGGACCAGCTC
>DASWGX010000473.1:0-2804 GCA_036393455.1 Polyangiaceae bacterium | reverse complement strand
TCGTCCAGAACGTAGGCTCCGACGCAGCGATCAGGGCCGCCGAACTTGCTCGTCGTAATGAGGTCGATCCCCATGTGCCCCTCGAGCAGGCGGATGTTCGGATCTCGCGACGCAGCCGCGGAGAGCGCCCGCTGGATTTCGCGTCCCGTCAGGTCACCGGCGTGAACGACGCGGCGCTCGCGATGACCCCCTTCGCGTCCGAGATCGAGCTCTCCGCTCCAAGTGCGGCTGAAGCTCGCCCCCAGGTTCGCGAGCCAGCGCACGGCGTCCGGCCCCTCCCTGACGCAGAGCTCGACCACGACCTCGTGACACAGGCCCATGCCCGCGTCGATCGTGTCCTTGTAGTGCTTGTCGAAAGAGTCATCGGGCGAAAACACGGCCGCGACGCCGCCTTGCGCCCACGCCGTCGCCGTATCGTCCCGCGAACGCTTCGTCAGCACCACGACTTGCCCGAAGTGCGCCGCCGAAAGAGCGAACGTGAGGCCAGCGATTCCGCTGCCGAGAACGAGAAAGTCCGTGTGCTCGAGCATCTTCGGTTTCGGCCTGGACGCGCGCCGGCTGGCCGGACCCCACGTTCTAGCCGAGCGCGCGAGACTGCGCGAGCAGGTCGAAGGGCTCGACGCCGCGCGCCCGCGCAGCCGCCAGCGCGATTGACGCGGTAGAGCGGAGGCTCAACAGTGAGCCTCGACCGTTGCTACTGGCGCTCGGCCAAGCGGCCGGCGCGTTGATCAAGGAGCTTTGTGGCGTGAAAATCCTCGTTGCGCTCAAGAAGGTGAGCGACCCGGACAACGCGAACAAGATCAAGATCCCACCTTCCGGCGAGACGATCGACGCCGCCGGGTTGCAGGACAAGATCAATCCCTTCGACGAGTACGCGCTCGAGGCGGCGCTCAGGCTGACGGAAAACGGCAAGACGCCGAAACAGCGGGACGGCGAGGTCGTCGTCGTGACGCTCGGTCCGAAGGAGGCGGAGACCACGCTGAGATCCGCGCTCGCCACCGGAGCCGATCGCGCGATCCGCGTCGAAGCCACGGACGCCGAGCTCGACGGGCGTCTCGTCGCGCTCTGCTTGAAGAGTATCGTCTTGACGGAGAAGCCCGACCTCGTGCTGATGGGCAAGCAAGCAGTGGACGGCGATACGAACCAGGTCGGCCAAGCGCTCGCGGAGTTGCTCGACTGGCCGATGGCTACTTTCGCCGCGACCATCCGCGAGGAACCGGGCGGCGTCTTGGTCGGACGCGAGGTGGACGGCGGAGTCTTGAGCCTGCGCCTCAAATTTCCTGCGCTGGTGACGGTGGACTTGCGCATCGTGGCGTCCACCAGCGTCTACTCGCAGAAGACGGACCCGGCGTTCAAGTACAACGAGGGCGTCCGTTTCGCGCCCCTGCCTGCCATCATGCAAGCGAAACGCAAGCCGCTCGACCTCAAAGCGCTCGGGGATCTGGTTTCTAGCACGCAGCTCACGACCCGCTATTTGCGTTTCGCGCCGCCGCCGAAGCGGGCCGCCGGCGTGAAAATCCAGAACGTCGAGGAGCTCGTCTCCAAACTGGCTCAAGAAGCCAAGGTCATTTGAGGAGGCCACCGCATGTCGGACGCATTGGTAGTCGCGGAGCTCTCGGATCAAGGCGCCGTCCGAAGGTCCACTCTGAGCGCGATCACGTTCGCACACAAAGCTTTGCCGGCGCTCGGCGGCGCGCTCCACATTCTCGTTCTCGGCGCCAAGACGGCCGACGCCGCCACCGAGCTCGCGGGGTACGGCGCCGCCAAGATCATCCGCTGCGAGGACCCGAGCCTCGAAAAGTACGTCGCGGAGCACTACGCGCCGACGGTCGCCGAAGTGGGCAAGAGCTACGGCCTCGTCGTGGCCACCGCGACGAGCTTCGGAAAGGACTTGATGCCGCGCGTCGCCGCCCGTCTCGACGCGGCCTACGCCGGCGATTGCGCGGACGTCTCGGCAGAAGACAAGAAGCTCGTATACAAGCGGCCGATGTACGCTGGCAATGCGTTCGGCTTCTGCGAGCTCACCACGAAAGTTCAGTGCGCGACGGCGCGCCAGAGCGAGTTCGAGCCGGCGGCCCCCCGAGGCGGCGCCGCTCCGATTGAAAGCGTCGAGAAGACGGCCAGCGGCGCCGCGGCGAGCCGCGTGGAGTACGTGTCGCTCGACGCCGTGAAGAGCGAGCGGCCGGAGCTCACCGAGGCGTCGGTGGTCGTATCCGGCGGGCGGGCCCTGAAGGAAAAGTTCTTCGAAGTGCTCGAGCCGCTGGCCGACGCGCTCGGCGCCGCGCTCGGAGCCAGTCGCGCCGCCGTGGACGCCGGCTACGCTCCCGGCGACTTTCAAGTCGGTCAGACCGGAAAGATCGTGGCCCCGAGCTTGTACTTCGCGGTCGGTATTTCGGGCGCGATCCAACACATTGCCGGAATGAAAGGGTCGAGGGTCATCGTCGCCATCAACAAGGACCCCGAGGCTCCGATTTTCCAGCTGGCCGACTATGGGTTGGTCGCGGACTTGTTTCAGGCGGTCCCAGAGCTCGTACGAGAGCTGACGCGGCACAAGGCGGGCTAGCCGGCCGACCTTGACATGCGAGAGCGAGCAGACCAAGCTCCCGCCCCCTTCCCCTCGGAAAAGGACGATAGCCCAAGAAGAAAGCTCATCGGGGCGTAGCGCAGTTTGGTAGCGCGCACGGTTCGGGTCCGTGAGGTCGGCAGTTCGAATCTGCCCGCCCCGACAACAAAGGAAGACGGAGCCCCCGGCGCGGGGAGGGAGCGTACCGTCACGGCCCTGTCACGCTGGAGTGAAGAACCTG
>DASWGX010000472.1:0-4794 GCA_036393455.1 Polyangiaceae bacterium | reverse complement strand
GACGGAGGTGGCGTTGCGTCTCGAGGTGACGCCGCGGACGCCGGCGCCCCCGGGTGAGGTGTGTCCCGGCGCGCCGGATCTGCCTTTCGACGTCACGCGCGCGGTGTCCCTCGAGGAGTACACGGATACGGTGCAGAGCTGCCTGCCGGGCGCCGTGGACGTAGCGCACCGGCTCGTGTTGGAGGAGACGTCCGACGTGCTCTTGGTCCAGCAATTCTCGAGCGGTGACGACGGCGCGCTCAGTCTCGCCACGAGCCCGTGCGCGGAGGAATCGGACCTGCTGGCTTGTCGTCCGTCATCGCGCCGTACGGCGCGTCTGTCGCTGCAGGGGCTCGGAGCGGGCAGCTATCGTGTGATCGCCGAGAGCCGGCGCGGCAATCCCGTCGGTGTCTCGGCGTTCGTGCGCGAGCACGTCGCGTCGGCGGCGGTGCTCTTCAGCGACCGCTGCGACGATGCGTTCGAGCTTCCGGAGCAAGGCGGTCGCTTCATCGGCAACACGCAAGCGGTCGGCGCCGACTACACCTCCGGCTGCGATATCGCGCTCGGTTTGACGGGCGGGGCGAGAGACCAAATGCTCAAGCTCGTGCTCGACGAGCCCCGGCGCGTGATCCTCGACATGCAGGGTAGCGAGTACGAAACGCTGCTCAGCGTGCGCCGCGGTCCGAGCTGTCCGGGCGTGGAGGTTTCAGGGGGGTGCTCGCGCGGCGACACCGCGCAGCGGAGCTACGTCGATCTGGTCTTGGAAGCCGGCACCTATTTCATCCAAATCGACGGCTTCGTCGAGGAAGCCGGCAGCTGGCAGCTCGACGCCTACGTGGTCGATCCGTGAGCTTGCGCGTTGCCTCGGCGTGGCAGAAGTGGAGCGGTCGGCTCGCCGTGGCGTTCACGACGCTGTGCGTCTTCGGGTCACCTCGGAGCGGCCGCGGTGAGGAGCAGGCGCCGAGCACGGCGCACCAGCTGCTTCCCGCGGAACGATCCGGCCTGGGACACGGAGAACGCGTGGAGCGCCCGCTCGAGTCTTCCGGTTCCGGCGGGCGCTACGTCGGAGGCCTGAGTTACGTCCTCGTGCGAGGCAGCGTCGCGGAGGTGTTCGCCGTCCTGCGTGATCCGCGCAATCTCGGCAGAGTGCTGCCGAAGACGCGCCGCGCGACGCTGATAGAGCGCTCCGCGCTCGGAGCGCGTGTCGAGATCGAGCAAGGGACCGCCCTGGTTCGAGCCACCTACACCGTTCGCCTAAGCTACGACGTGGACGCGAACATGTTGCGTTTCTGGCTCGATCCGGGCCGTCCCCACGACATCGACGACCTCTGGGGGTTCTTTCGCGTGACCCGCTTCGATTCGAAGCATGCCCTCATCACGCTGGCGGCGATGGTCGACGTCGGAGACGGGCTGTCGCGGCTGTTCGAGCGGAGCGTGCAGCGAGTCCTGCTCCGGACTCCGAGCCATCTGCGCGACGTGATCCAGGAGCGTGGACGGAAGTCCGAGAGCGGCTTTGCCCCGACGCCTTCGGTCGCCGCAACTCCCCGACATCTGGTATGGAGCGGCGATGCTCGCGCGGGTCGCTCTCATCGCGCTCAACACCTACCGTGAAGCCGTTCGGGCCAGGGTGCTTCACGGGCTCTTCGCGTTGGCGCTCGCGACCGGGGCCTATTCGTTCGTGGTGGGTGCCTTCGCCCTGGGCAACAGCACGCGCGTCGTGAGCGACTTTGGTTCGGCTTCGATCTCGCTCTACAGCGTCATCGTCGCCGTCGTGCTCGGCGCGACGTCGCTGTATCGCGAGCTCGAGCTCAAGACGATCTTCCCGATCCTGGCCCGGCCCGTGCGCCGCTACGAGTACCTGGTCGGAAAATACCTCGGAGCCGTGCTGACGCTCTCGGTCTTCGTCACGGCGAACGCCGGCGCGCTCATGCTTGCGCTCGGACAGGTCGACGCGCCCAGGCTCGGCGCCGTCGCGAGTCTGCTCGTCGCGGCGGTGGTCGTCGCGATCGCCGCCTGGCGCCGTCCGCGCGTGCGCACCTACTTGCCGATACCGTGCGCGCTGGGGCTTTTCGTGGGGGGCTATCTGCTCGGCGGCGAAGTGATCGACGATCGACGCGTGATCGTAGGCAACGCGCTTTTGACGTTGTGCGAGGTCGGCATCGTCTCGGCGCTCGCCACGCTGTTCGCTTCTTTCTCCACCCCTTTTCTCACCGCGGTGATGACCTTCGGCCTTTTCATCGTGGGGCGTTCGGCCGAGACTCTCGCGAGCTTGCCGGTCAAGGTGTTCGGCCCCGCGATTCAAGGCGCCGGGCGCTTTCTTTCGCAAGTGCTGCCAAACCTCATGCTGTACGTCCCGCCGCGGCCGCTGCTCACCGGCGAGGCCACGGGCACGAGCCTTCCGGAGTACACGGCTCTCGCCGCGCTCCACGCGTTGGCGTGGAGTGCGGGTCTGCTCGCCGTGGCCGCCCTCGTGTTTCGGCGCCGCGACTTTCTATGATCGCGGTCGAGGGACGCTGGCTCCGGCTCGCCGCGTTCTCGTGGGCGACCCTGGTGCTCGCAGTGGGCGCCCTCACGCTGCGGATGGTGCTCGACGGGGAGCGCGAGCTCGCCGCGAGCGATAGCGCTTTCGACCACGGCGATCTCCTACTCGCGACGCAGCACGCGCGGCGCGCCGCGCTCGCCTACGCGCCCGGCGCGCCGCACGTCGATCGCGCGTACGAAAGGCTCGAGGCCATCGCGGTCGGGGCCGAGTCCACCCGCCATCGGCGCGCCGCGGAGCGCGCCTGGCAAGCGATGCGTGAGGCGGCGCTGGAAACGGGGCACCTCTGGGTGCCGCGTTCGGCCGAGCTCCGGCGCGCGGACGCGGCCCTCGCGAGGCTCCTCGCGGCACGCCGCGAAGGTCCGGTGAACGAAGGGACGCAGCCGGTCGAGCGCGAGCTCGCGGCGAAGTTGGAAGCCCGCCCGGGCCCATCCCTGACCGCCACGGTCGCGCTGCTTTCGAGCTTCGTGCTGGTCGCGCTGGGGTCCGTTTGGGTCGCCGCGCGCGGCGTCGAAACCAGCGGGCGCCTGCGCCTCGGGCGTGCGAAATTCGGGCTGTGGCTCGCCGCCCTCGGCGCCGCTATTTGGACAGCTGCCGCGTTTCGCCTCTAATACCGTCACGCCCCGCATGCCGTCCGATCCTCCCGACGCGCTCTGCCGGAGCATCCGGCGCTTCGTCGTGCTGCTCGCCGACGAACGGCGCGCCTCGCCGCACACGGTTGTGGCCTACGAGCGCGACCTGTCGCAGCTCGCGGTGTTCCTGCGCGAGCGCCGCCAAGGTCCCGCCTCGCCGCGCGACGTCACGAAGTTCGAGCTCCGAGCGTGGCTCGGCTCGCTTTCACGGCAGAACGTGCCCGCGACGCTGGCGCGGAAATTGGCCGCGGTTCGCAGCTTCTTCGCGACGCTCGAGCGCGCGGGCGACATAAGCGAAAATCCGGCGCTCTATCTGGAGACGCCGCGGCACCGGCCGCGCCTGCCGAAGTTCCTCGGCGCGGAGGCGGCCGAACAGGTCGTCACGGCGCCGCTCGGACAACCGGGTCTCGGCGACGTCGAGCGCTTGCGCGATCACGCGTTGTTCGAGCTGCTCTACGGTTCCGGGCTCCGCGTGAGCGAGCTCACCGGGCTCGACGTGGGACACCTCGCCCTCGACGAAGCCGAGGTTCGCGTGCTCGGGAAGGGAAGCAAGGAGCGCATCGTTCCCATCGGGCGTCAGGCCGAACGGGCGCTGAGGGCGTACCTCGAGCGCCGCGGCGAGCTCCGGGATCGCAAGAAGGGTCATCAGGATCCGAGCGCGTTGTTCCTGAGCAAGCGCGGCCGGCGGCTCGGTGTGCGCCGCGTTCAGACTTTGGCGCACCGGTACGGGGCGCTCGGCGCCGGGCGGCCCGATTTGCACCCACACGCGCTCCGCCACTCGTGCGCGACGCACATGCTCGAAGGCGGGGCCGATCTCAGAGTGATTCAGGAGATGCTCGGACACGCGAGCCTGAGTACGACGCAGCGCTACACGCACTTGTCGCTCGAGCAGCTGCTTTCCGTGTACGACCGAGCACACCCGCTGGCGCGGCGGCGCTCGAGCCGCGGCTCGAGCCACCGATGAACGTTTTCGTTCGAAAGCTGGCTCGGTGTTTGCTGGGTGGCGCCGCGGCCGGCGCCGCCGGCTCCCTTGTCGTCGGTTGGCTGGACGCGCTCTTTGCGGCGCGAGCGAACGCGGACGCCGGTGCCGTCGAGCTCGCGCTCTGTGCCTCGGGAGTGCTTGCGCCCTTCGGCGTTGGCCTGGGCCTTGCCGGCGCGGCCGCCGGCTTCGCATTTTGCGGTGAGGGTGGTCCGAAGCCGCGGGCGCTGCTCGCCTGGCTCGAGAAGGGCGACGCGGCGCGGCGCAATCTGCTTTCGCTCTCGCTCCTCGTCGCGCCGTGGCTCGTCGCGCTCTACGCCTGGGTGGTTGGGCGCGTGGCTCTCGTAGTGTTCTCCGGCTCCGGGAGTCCGGCCCGCGACGGCGTCGTCCTCGCGCTCGGTGCCCTGCTCGTCGCGATCCCGGCGTGTCTCGCGAGCCTCGGCGTGACGCGGCATGTGACGGCGAGCGCAGCGCTGCGTCTACCCGAGCCGGTGACGAGCGCGCTCATGGCCGTCCTCGCCTTCGGGGCGTTGTTCGCCTTCGCGGTCTCTTTCGGCGAGTCGAGCGGCGCCGGATCGCCCTACGCTCTGTTCGGAGTCTTCAAGCGCGACGAGCTCGACCTCAGAGCTCCGGCAGGGTTCGCCGCGCTGGTGTCGGCGGGCTTC
>DASWGX010000471.1:0-15884 GCA_036393455.1 Polyangiaceae bacterium | reverse complement strand
CGAGGAACGCCGCCGGCAAGAGGTAGAACGTAACCGTATTGTAGGCCTGGACGACTCCGAGCAGGAACATCGAAAGCTCGAACTGGAACACCCCGAGGCTGAAGGCGACCACGACGCGCTCGAGCGCCGGCAGCCCGACGCGGCAGAGCCTCAGACTGAAAAGCCCCGCGGCAAGGCACGCTGCAGCGAAGAACAGACTGTAGAACGCGTAGGTTGCGTAGCGGAAGAAGAGCCACTCTTCGATCGGGTAGTGCTCGTTGACGAACAGGGCGAAGAGCCCGAGGCCCGCGACGCTCACGAGGGCGAGCGCAAGGCCGCGCGCACCGCCGACGAACGGAACGCGATCACCGCCGCTCACGCAAAACCTCGCTTCTTGCCCACTCCGTACACGAGAAACCAAAGGAAAAAGTCGGACACGAACGAGCAGGCGCGGCTGACCAGAACGGCGCCGAGCGCACCCGGCGCGCCCAGGAGCGGCGATAGCCCCACCACCAGGACCGCCTCGCGAACCCCGACGCCGGCGGGCGCCGCCAGCGCGAGGAAGCCAGCGAGCGGCGCCAGCACGAACAGCCCGCTCACGGCGAGCGCCTCGGCGGCCGACGCCCTGAACGCGACGGTGACGCAGATGCCGTGAAGTACCCAGCCGCCCCAAAAACCGAGCTGCAGAACCGGCAAGCTCGGGCCTATCACGCTGCCCTTGCCTTCGAGCCGAAGCCACCCGCGGACGCGCTGCGGAAGGCGCGAACGATCGAGCACCGTCATCACGAGCACGACCGCGATGCTCGCGGCCAGAATCGGCAGCGCAAAATCACCGAAAAGCCCCGTGACCCCTGCGCGGTCGCGCTTGCCGAAGGCAAACAGCCCGAAACCGAGCCCGCCGCCGACGGCGATCCAGCTCACGTGCTCGATCAGCACCGACACGCCGACGCTCCAAGCCGGCACTCCGAGCCGCGGCGCTCCCGCCATGCGGACCAGCGGCAAGCCGAGCTTTCCAGGCGTGTACCGCGCGAGCTGCGACTCGAGATAGAGCAGCGTACCGTAAGCCCGCGGCAAGCGCCGGCCCGCCATGTGCTCGGTCAAAAAGACCCATGCCATGGCTTGCAGCAAACCCGCGGCGAGCAGCGGCGCGAGCGCCAGGGCGGCCCACGCGAGCCGCGGACTCACCACCTCGGAACTGGACCAGCGTCGCGAGAGCTCCCAGGCGGCAAAGCCCATGAACCCGAGCGCGAGAGTCAGGGTGAGCGGCCGAACCCAGCGCTTGAACCGCTGGGCACCGCCGAGGGCGTTCGCCCCGACGTTGTCGGTTCCCCGGGGATTGGCGTTCTTGGAAGCCATGGCCGAAGCAAGGTACCGCCGAACGCGGGCTCCGCGTCCATATCGAGAACCGCCCATATCGCGAAACCGGACGCCCGTCACGCCCGCCCGGGGCTTACCCCTTTGCCGGCTCGGCCCGTCGACTGCCGTTGCTAGCGCACGATGATCGTGCTGTCACAGGTGAATAGCACGTCGACTCTGGATTGGGGGTCGTTCTGAATCGAAGTGCAGGCGTCCGGACAGAGGTAGATGCGGTCGCCTTCGATGTAGAACGCGTTGGCCTGGCAGTCGGTGGGAAGCAGGGCCTGACCGAACTGCTGTGGATTACCACCCGCGCCGGGCGTGTAGTTGACCGCGACCTTGTCGAGCTCGAGGGTCTTACCCTGCGGCGGCGCGGGAACGGCGAAATCGCACTTGAGACTCGACGTCACGACGACGTCCTCCGCGATGCGCCGGAACACGGTGTCGTAGCTCGGGAACTCGCAGATGGGGAAGCGCAGGCCGCCGGTGCGAATGCTGAGATCCTGATAGGTGAGCCCGGTGGTCGTCACCGTGTTGCCGTTGCCCGTGCACGGCATATTGACGGGAAGCTCACTCGGCAGATAGGCCTCGCCCACCGGGTTCTTCTCTTGAACGCCGATGATGCTGTGAAAGATGTAGTTCGGAGCCTCGGGGGTGCCGAAGTGCTCGGTCGAGCGGGAGCTGAGCGCTTGCATGAAGGCTTCCGCCGACATGTCCTCGTTGTCGTCGGTCATCTCCAGGAACACCTTCTTCGCGCCCGGGCGCAGCCACTCCGACCAGCCCATCGTGCTCAGGTTGTACTTGTCGTCGCTGGAACTGTTGTAGGTCTCGAGGATGCGGTCGAAGGAGTCCTCGCTCTCGATCTTGACGCTGTACTGGTAGAAGCGGTCCGTCGTGCCCGGGATGCCGAACGGACACGACGGCAGCGCGCTGAGCGGTGCCGACACGCAAATCGACGTGCTGGCTTCCTCGCATCCGTCCCCGTCCTCGCAGCGGTCTTGGACGCGATGGCGTGAAATCAGAATCAGCCGGTAGTCGACGCCGCTCTGCGTCAGGATATCGGCGAAGTTCACGTTGATGTTCTGCTCCACGGACTCGAGCTCGTCCTCCATGCTGCCCGAGTTGTCGAGCACCATGATGATGTCGACCGGCAGCGTCACGAGCTCCGGCTCGGCGCTGTCGACGGCGCAGGCGTCGTCGGGGTTCACCCCGCCCGTGGCACCGGAGCCCGAAGAGATATCGATGCCGCCGCTACCGGTGGCCGCGCTGCTCGAGCCGCCGGCGCCCGAAGACGAACCGATGGTGCCCGTGCCGCCCTGCGTACCCGACCCGGGAATCATGGGCGTGACGCCCTCTGGAGCGGCGCTGCAAGCGAACGCCGATAGCACGGCGGCACCAAGGGCCGCTCGATCGAAAAGAGAACCACGCACAGCGTGTGTCGAGCTCATCGTAACGTCACCTCGAGGAGGGGAAAAACGACGACCAGTCGTGCTTGAAAGCCACTCTAGGAAAGCACGAGCACACCTGAATGCAATCACTCATATACGCGGTGTGCGCGGTGACATTGCGCGGGTTTTCGTTTTGAACGGGTGAAGCTTTGGATTCCGTGATACGCGCGCCACCTGCCGCGGCAATCGGGTCATGCGCAACGAAAGCACGAGCGGCCGTTCCGCATCGTTCGCGATCCTACCTTCTTGGATTCAGAAGCCCGCGGACGACACCCGTCGGGAGTCCGCATTCCGTCCAGGACATCGCGCGTCCGGCACACCCGCTTACTCGACGATTCGGACCGGCGGAACTTCCGGAATCGAGAAGTCTTCCCAGGCCGGCGTCAGGTTGCTCGTCGCGAGCGGCATCACCTGGTCCGGCGGAACGACGACGTAGTTCTGATTCCAGATGTAGATTGCGGGGTAGGTCTGAAGAACGGCTCCCGACGCGATGTCCACCTCGACGGCCGTCATGTAAAGCTGGGACGATTGGGTCGAGATGGGGGGCGTGTATTCCGTCGGGGTGAGGCTGAACTGGCCGGGGTAGGAGCGCGCCGACGAGAAGATCACAAAGTAGTAGCGCTTTCCTTCGTGCTCGCGCGGGGTCGAGGACCACTTGGGCCAGCTGTTGAGGACGCCGGGGCTCACTTCCCCGGAGCACGCGACCGGGTCGTTGGCGCGCAGGCGAACCGGAACCCCGTCGCCGCCCACCACGAAAATCTCCCCGTTGCGGTTGTAGTAAGGGCCATCGGGATACTGACCGAGGCCGCCCGGGTTGTTGACGCAGCCGTTGGCCGGGTCCTGCTTGCAGCGCGAAGTGTTGCTCGGCGCCGGCGCGCGCGTGAACGCAATCAGCGTGTCGTCGGGGGAGAACGCCGGATAGTACTCGAGCGCCGCCGGATCCGACGCGCCCGGAAGCGGTATTACGGGGCCGCCCTGACGATTGTTGTAGTCGACCAGATGAATGTCGGAAGTGTTGTTGTGCCAGTCCGGGTGGCCGTCGATCGAGCTCTCGCTCGACGAGTACGCGATGAGCGCGCCGCTGTTGCTCCAATCGGGGTTGGAGACGCTGCCGGTTTCTCCCTGGAGCGTGAAGGGGCCCCAGGCGGTGCCCATCGCGTTCATGATGGCGGTCTCACGCGCCATCATGGCGTTGTCACGCTCGGTGCTGAACGGCCCCTGATACGTCCCCGGTGGAGGGCTGTTCGGCAACGTCGCGGCCGTCTCGAGATCGATCCAGATGAGATCGTGCTGCTGCGGAATGATCCGTTCGGCTTCGTACGTCACGTAGACATATCCCGGACGCCTGCCGAACGTCGTCACGAGGATTCGGTCGCCGGCGGCCCAGTGACCCGGGCTCATCGCCTGCGTGCCGAGGAACGGCATTTTCAAGAGTACCTGCGCACCCGCGGAAACGTACGCGGGCAGGGCGCCGGGCGTACCGGCTGCGACGCTGGCGAGGATCTTGTTCCACGGCCAATCGTCGGTGAACGCCACCGCGTCGCCGTCCGGCGTCGAAACGTGGCAACCGATGCAGCGTGCTTGCCCCGCCTGAAAGCCGGCCACCGGCGTTTCTTCCCCGCGCAGGTTCCTGCCGCCCTCGTGCAGGATGCCGGTCATCACGGATTGTTCGGCACGCAGCGTTTCTACGACGGCCTCGTCGCCGACGGCGAAGCCGAACAAACGACTCGAGCCCGGCGCCACGACCGACGACTGGGTACCCCAGAAGACCATGGCGCCGCCCGCGAGCACCGGGACGATGCGAAAGTCTCCGCTGGCGCCGACCATGGTGCCGCCCGCGTCGCCGCGAATCGTCACGGTGATGGGGTCGTGCACGGACTTGGCGATCTGGTCCCAAACTTCCTTGGGCATCAGCCACTGAGTGTTGCGCGTGTAGGCGACCAGATCGTTCGTCTGGCTTGCCGCGTGAAGGCGGATTTCCCACAATGTTTCGGCGCCCGTTCCCGTCCAGCGGAAGCGCGGACGCAACCAGTTTTGCGGGTACAGAGCGCCGGTCCCGTTCGCGTCGGACAGGTGCGGCTCGTACACGCACACCCCGGACCCGAACGGCCCTGCCTGTGCGAACGCCGCGGGCGCCGATGCATCGACGCCCGGCTCGAGCAGCGGCTCCGCGGGGAACGCACTCGTGTTCGGCACGACGATGCCGCTGTCGAGATCGAGGCCACCCGAGGAGCCAATCGCGCCCGAAGACGAGCTTCCCGTAGCGCCGCTGCCGCTACTTGTGGGGCGACCGCGACCGGTACCCTCCCCTTCGGAGGGCGAGCATGCCGCGAGCGCCGCCGCAGCGGCACACACTGAAACCAAAGCAACGCGCGCGAGTGTTGTGCGAATAAGTTCTGTATTTCCGACGACCATTGGGCAAACCCGTGTGCCAGTGGCGCATGAAGCTAATACGACAGCCCTACGATGACGGACTTTGCGCCCAACAGGGAACTGGTGCAAGTCTAGCGCCTGCCGCGCGATTTTTCATCGATGCCCCTCGCACATATTCGCGTTCGCGGACGCGAAACTCCGTGCGGGCCGTCAGTCGCGGCGCGGCGTCCTCAGCGGATTACAAGGATGCAGCAATTCTACGAGCCTTGCGGCGCCCTCGCGCGGCCACGGCCCCAGCCGGTCCGCGCTCAGTCGTCGCGGTTGATCACGACCTTTACCTCCGACTCGAGCGGAACCTTACCGCCAGGATTCGGAATCTGTCGCAAAACGACGTAGCTCGGCGTCTCCGCGAGACGAACCCACTGGACGGCTAGCTTGAGCTTGGCCTTCTCCGCGGCGGCCTTGGCATTGTTGAGGCTTTGCCCGAGAAGCTTCGGCACCTCCACCTCCGAGCTGCCCGCCGAGACGACCAGCGTAACCTCGCCCTGCTTGCCGAGCGCACCGCCAGCCTCGGGCGCCTGTCGAACGACGAGGCCTTCGGCCCGATCGTCGCTGTGCACGGGCTCGCCGCTTTTCACCTTGTACCCTGCCGCCTCGAGCGCCTTCGTGGCCTCTTCGGCGGTCTTCCCAATCACGTCGGGTACTTTCGGAACCTCGAGCGCGAACGTGAGGCTGACGGCCTGACCCGGCTCGGCGAGCTGCCCAACCTCGGGGCTCTGCCGCAGCACCGTACCCACTACTGCCTCCGCGTTCGGTTCACGACCGGCGATGATCGCCTTGAGGCCGATCGCTTCGAGGTTGGTCCTGGCGTCGGTTTCGGTGAGCCCGACCAAACCAGGAACAGCGACCCTTTGCGCCGCGGGGGGGCGCAGCCACTGCGTGCGCTCGGAGACGTAGACCGTTCCGACCGCCGTCGCGGCGGAGGTGACGAACGCAATGGCGAAGACCGCGAAGCCGTTCATGCCTGACGCACGGCGGAGTGTAGGCGAACCAGGAGCGAAAAGTCGACTCGGGGGCGATCGCCCCCCCGATCCCGGGCAAGCCCTACCGAACCGCTGCCGGAAGCGCGGAGGAACGCCGCTCCGGCGGGGCTCGGTTTGACACTGAGCGCCTTTGCGGTCGTCATAATCTCCTTGGCAGACGTCACGCCCCGGCGCCGCATAGGCGTGCTCCTCGAGTCCCTCGATGACGAGTACGAGGCTGGCGTCCTTCAGGGCGCGCACGAGCGGGCAACCCGCGAGGGGGCCGTGATCGTGGCCTTTGCCGGCGGCGTCGTGAACGCGGAGTGGAGCAAGGCGCAAAACGTAGTCTTCGATCTGGTGAGCCCCGACAACGTCGACGGGCTCGTCGTCCTGTCGAGCGCCATCGGCAACGAAGTCGGCTCCGAAGGACTGGCGGCTTGGCTCCAGCGCTTCCATCCCCTGCCGATGACCGCGATCGGCGCCCCGGTGCCGGGCATTGTCCACACGGGCATCGACAACGAGAGCGGCCTCCGAGCCGCGGTTCGACACCTGATCGTCGAACACCAATGCCGGCGCTTCGCGTTCATTCGCGGCCCCAGGGCCAGCGCGGAAGCAGAAGAACGCTACGACGCTTTCGTTGCCGAGCTTGGGGACAGTCAGCTGAGCGTCGACTCCCGATTCGTCGTCGACGGAGACTACCGGCTTGAGTCGGGGGCCGAGGCCGTCAAAACCCTGCTCGAGAAGCGCCGCATAAACCCAGCCAGCCTCGACGCCATCGTCGCGGCGAACGACTACATGGCGCTCGGCGCCCAGGACGAGCTGTTGCGGCGCGGGCTCGCCGTACCGGACGGCATTCGTGTCGTGGGCTTCGACGATATTCGCGCCGCCAGCCAGGTCCGGCCCCCGCTCACCACGGTTCGGCAGCCTCTGCGCGAGCTCGGAGCCGCCGGTGTCGAGGTCGTGTTGGCGACGCTCCGCAAGAAAGAAGTCACTGCCCAGCGGCTGCCCGCAGAGGTCGTGATACGGCAGTCGTGCGGCTGCACGCCGGAGATCGCACCGCTGAACTTGAGCCGTCGCTTCGAAGCCCAGAGCTCGGAGCAAAGCCTGGAGATCGCGCTGCTTCGCGCCCGCCAGCCCCTGCTCGTCGAGGTGCTGCGAGCTTCGCGCGGCACACTGGCCGGCGGCGGCAGCGGTTGGGAAGCGCACTTGATCGAAGCGCTCTATGCGGAAGCGCGCGGTGAGCACGGCGCGTTCCTGCGAGGTCTCGAACAGCTGGTGCGAAGGTTGCTGCGCGCCGGCAACGACCTCGTCGCCCTTCAGGACGTCATCACGGCGCTGCGCGACAACGTCCTACATTGCGTGCGCGGAGACTCCGCCGCGCGCGATCGGATCGAAGACGCTTTCCACGGAGCGCGACTCTGCGCCGTCGCTCACGTCACGCGCCAGGCAGTCGAGCTCGCTACCAAATCCGCAGCCCACTTGCGCCAGCTGTCGCGGGGCGCCGAGTTTTCGCTGCTCGCCCAGGACGAGTCGCTGTCGAAGCTCGCGGCCGACCACATGCCCGCGCTCGGCATCGACGCTTGCTTCTTGATGGCCTTCACCGAGCCGGGGCGCGCCACGCCCGAGAGCGAGCTCGTCGCGGGGTTCGCGAGGTCCGAGGTCTTTTCCGGGCGAGCCCGCTTTCCCACGCAGGCGCTGTTGCCGCCGTACACCATCGATCTCGCAACACGCTCGGTCGTCATCGAGCCTGTCGTATTCGCCCGCGAGATCCTCGGATTTGCCGTGTTCGAGTACGGCACGAGCGACGGCAGCGTGTACGAGGACGCGCGCGACACCTTCGGAACCACCATCAAGGCGGGGCTCTTGGCGCGAGAGCTCGCGCGTTTGCGCAGAGCACACGGCGAATAGCCCTTCAGTTGAGCTCGCCGACACAGCTCTCGAGCACGTCACCCCATTCGCTCGCCTCCGGCGCTCCGCCTTCGCCGCCCGACGCCGCGGCTGCCTCGTAGCAGCTCGTTGCTCGATCGACCACGCAGCCGACGACCGCTTCGGAAGCGGCGGTCCCGAACCCCGGCGCTCCGCCCGCAGCGTTCACCTCGCGCCGGAGCGCCGCCGAAACATCGACGCAAAACGTCTCGCACACCGCACCGAGCGGCGGGCACGCGCCGGCTTCGGGACCGTCAGTGTCCCCGAACGCGGCCTCGAGATCGCGGCACGCGTCGACGCAGAGCTCGGCGGTGGGGAATTCACAGAACAAGAGTGCGTCGCGCTCCGCGCGGCACACCTCGACCTTCGGCTGGTTCGTGGACCCGAAACCTTCCCCCGTACACACGAAGTCGTCGTCGCTCGCGCCGGAGTAACATTGAAAGAGCTCGCGCTCGAGGCTCCGGCAGGTTTCGCTCGCGCGCGACATTTCGCAGTCTCGCACGCAGTTCTCCGGCTCCTGATCGCACTCGGTGCGCAGCAGCGCGCGGCACCAATCGTCGCAGAAGGTCGGCTCGAGGGGATACGAGGCCTCGCAGCTCGAGAGCGCGGGCGCGCACCCCACGACGATGAGCAGCACGGCGCGACGCGTACGACGCACGATATACTTTACCCGGCGACGATCAGCCTCGCGACGCGCAACGAACGGGCGAGCTTCGAGAAAACGCACGGCCAACGCTAGCCGGCGCGACCGGCGCCGCGCAAGGCGCGCGGTCCGTCGAAGGGAAGCGAGTCACTTCTTCCGTTCGGGCTCCGCGACACATCGCTCCTTGTTTTTCTTGCGGCCGCGACGCGCGCGCCTATGCTGCCGCGCGGGAGAAGCGTGCACGACCGAGCCACACTCCGGCCACGTCGCCAGGTCTCGAGCTGCCGTGCAGCGCGCCTCGCTCTCCTGGGACCTCTGACGGCGGCGGCGCCGGCACTCGCCCAACCGGTCTCCGACGAGCGCGCCACGCCGGCGCCGGGGCGCGACGCCGCCGGCTCCGAAGCGGAAATCGAAGCGCCCAAGGCGATCGGCCCACTCGGCGTCGTCTATCCCGAAGGCGCCGAAGGCCAAGCGACGGTTCTGCTCGAGCTCTTGATCGGCGCCGACGGCCGCATCGTCGAAGCCACCGTCGAAAGCGGCGCGGAGCCGTTCGCGACCGCGGCGCTCGAGGCCGCCAAGAGCTGGTCGTTCGAGCCGGCGCGGCGCGGGGGCAAGACCATGGCAGCGCGGATTCGAATCGAGGCGTCGTTCTCGGAGCCCGAAGTCACGCAAGAGTCGACGCAGGAAACAGAGACGGAGCCCGATACCGGAACGGGCGCTCCCGCGCCGGACGGCGAAGCGCGGCAAGCTCAGCCGCCACCGCCGGAACCCATTGACGTCACAGTGACCGGGCATCGCGCCGGCGCGCCCAAACGACTCACGCGCGCCGAGGTGCGCCAGCTGCCGGGCGCGTTCGGCGATCCGTTCCGCGCCATCGAGGCGCTCCCCGGCGTCACTCCCATCGCTTCGGGGCTTCCGTACTTTTACGTGCGCGGCGCGCCGCCCGGCAACGTCGGCTACTTCTTCGACGGCATCGGCGTGCCGACGTTGTACCACGCCGCGGCCGGCCCGGCCGTGATCCACCCGGCGTTCATCGACGAGGTACAGCTTTACTCGGGAGCCTATCCGGCGCGCTACGGCCGTTTCTCCGGCGGCATCGTCGCGGGCGAGTCCGCGCCTCCCGGGTACCGGCTGCGCGGCGAGGCGAGCGTGAGAATCGTCGACAGCGGCGCCATGCTCGAGGTGCCGTTCGCTGACGACCGCGGCAGCGTCATGGTGGGCGGCCGCTACTCGTACACCGGGGCGCTGGTCTCGCTCATCGTTCCAGAGGTGGAGGTTGGTTACTGGGACTACCAGGGCCGCGCTCAGTACCGGCTCACCGATCGCGACACCGTGAGCGTCTTCGGCTTCGGCTCGTACGATTTTCTTTCGGCGGAAGACGACTTCGGCGAGCAGCAAACCGTCTACGACGTCACCTTCCACCGTATGGACCTCCGCTACGACCGCGCGCTCTCCGAGCGGAGCGCCCTGCGCGCGGCGGTCATGCTCGGGCTCGACCGCACGCTGGCCGGCGACGACGAGGGAGTGCGGGTTCGCTCGCGCTCCGCTGTAGCGCGCGTTGCCTATCACGGTCAGCCGGGCGACTCCGTTACGTGGCGCGCCGGAGCGGACGTCCAGCTCTCGCGCTTCGATATCCGCATCGACGACGACGATGACGATGACGATGACGATGACGACGACGATGACGACGACGCGCCCCGCGTGCCGCCGCCGACGATACGTCCCGGCCTTCCCGAGGAAGACCCGGGCGCCTTCACCCGCCAGGAAGAGCGCGACGCGGCCTTCGAGGCCCTTTTCGCCACGCGCGACGATTGGGTTTTCGGAGCCTTTACGGACACCGAGCTCGCGCTCGGCCACGGCGTCGAGCTCACGCCCGGGGTGCGCGCCGATCTGTATCGAACCGGCGACGACCTCGCCTTCGCCATCGAGCCGCGAATCAGCGCGCGATACGCCATCAGCGACCGCCTCGCTCTGCGCCACGACTTCGGTATCGCCCAGCAGCCTCCGAGCTTCGCGATCCCCATTCCCGGCTTTCAGGCGCGGCCGGAACGGCTTCAGCTAGGCGTTCTATCGAGCGCCGGGGTCGAAGCCGAGTTCGGTTGGAAGCTCGAGGGCAGTGTCACCGTGTTCCACAATCTGCTCTTCGCCGGCACCGACGCGCTCGGCGTCGCACGGCTGGACAACGCCGCGACGACCCAAGTCGACAACGACACCGATCGCGTCACCGGTCGTTCCTACGGCATCGAGCTCTACCTGCGCCGTCCGCTCTCCGAAAGACTCGGCGGGTTCCTTTCGTACACTCTGTCGCGCGCCGAGCGCTCCGTGGGACCGCTCGAAGGCCCGTCGGGCTTCGACCGTACCCACGTTTTGAACTTCGCGCTCGCCTACGACCTCGGACGGCGCTGGCTCGCCGGCGCGCGCTTCGTGCTCTACACCGGCATTCCGGCAGAAGTCGCTTACCCCGCGGCCACGCGCCGCCCGCCCCGCACGCCGCCGTTCTACCGGCTCGACTGGCGACTCGAGAAGCGCTGGCCCATCGGCTCCCAGGGTGCCTACTTTGCGTTCGTCGCCGAGGTGCTCAACACGACCTTCCACAAAGAAACGCTCGAGTCGAGCTGCTATGCGTACGGCTGCCTGGAAGAAAGCATCGGCCCGGTCACGATTCCGAGTCTCGGAGTGGAAGCGGCGTTCTAGGCTTTCCCGGCGCCCGGCTTCGAGTGGATGGAGTCGGACCTCCCGCAACGATTGGCACATCACGGCACGACCCCGACAGCGATGTCCGAACCGGGCAAGCGGCCGCCGCGAGAAATTCCGGCCTTGCGCCCGCAAAGCGCGGCCGGGCGCTGGCCCTCCAGCGCTGGTCCGGGTCATGCTCTCTACCGACCCATGCGGCTCTTGCCCTGGCCGTTGTTCGCCGCCGCCCTCGCCAGCTGTTCGTCACCGGAGCCATCGGACGGCTCTGCGCAAGCAGTCGAAATCGGGCTACCCGGCGGCGAGGACGACCTCGACTTCATCCCGCTCGAACCGGGCGGCACGATCACGCTCCAGACCTTCGGACAGGGCGGCACGCACGCGCTCATGGCGGTCCGCTGCATCGGCCTCGGGAGCCGCATGTACGTCACGGTCTGGATGGAGAATCTGGAGAGCGGCAGGCAGGTTTCAGTGCCGCCCGCCGCTCAGGCCCGGCCGCTCGCCTGCAACGACGACGGGAGTTGCGACCTGGTACCGCTCTTGGTGATGACGGGCGGCCTGGTACCCACTGGCGAGGATCTGGACGAGCTACAGGTGGAGGTCACCGCCGAGTGCCGGAACGAGGACGGCGAGGAAGCAGAGGGCAGCCAAATCGGTGTGCTCAGCACGGAGGAGCTATGAAAGACGTGTTCGGGACGAGGGCGCGAAGGTGGGTTCTGGTTGTGGTCGTCGGTTGGTCGGTGGCAGCCTGCGGCACGGACGAACCGTTCGACGAAGGCGAGCTGGTGTTCGAGGACGTCATCGACGGCGAGGCGCCGGCGCTGCTTTCGGTGCACGGAACCGCGGCGGACGACGTGTGGACGGTCGGCGCCGACGACGGCAGGGGGCCGCTCGTTTTGCACTTCGACGGCGACGCCTGGCAACGCCGTGATACCGGCGTGCGCGGCGATCTGTGGTGGGTTCACGCGACGCGCGAGGGGCCGGTGTTCTTCGCCGGCTCCGACGCCCACGTACTCGTCTACGACGACGGAGAATTCGAGCGCATGAGCACACCGGGGCTCGGCAAGCACGTCGTGTTCGGCATTTGGGCGGCGTCGCCCGAAGACGTCTACGCCGTGGGCGCCGCCGCCGGGCGCAACGGCTTCGTCTGGCATTTCGATGGCGAAGCTTGGGAGGATCTGCCGCTGCCGGACGGGTTGCCCGAGGACGAGCATCGCGACGTTCCGGCGTTCTTCAAAGTTTGGGGTGCCTCGGAGGACGACGTCTGGGTGGTGGGCGGCCGCGGCGTCATACTTCGCGGCAACGCCGCGGACGGCTTCGAGCTGGTTCGAGCGGGAGACGACGGGATCCTGTTCACCGTCCACGGCGCGGGTGAGGGCGTCGCCGTCGTCGGCGGCGAAAACAGCGGCGTGCTGCTGCGCAGCGACGGCGGAGATTTCGTCGACGTGGCGCCGCCTTCGACGCCGTTGCTCCAGGGCGTCTGCTCGGGCAGCGACGGAACGACGTGGGCCGTCGGCGCCGGAGGTGCGCTCTATCGCAGCGACGGCGGCAGCTTCAGTGCCGTGAGCTCGGGCATCGACGTACCCGCGGCTCACTCGCTGCACGCGTGCTGGGTCGATCCCGACGGCGGCCTTTGGGCGACCGGCGGAAACGTGCTCACGCCGAGCCTCGACGCGGGAGTCGTGCTCCACGGCGGTGCGCCGATCGCCGCGTTCGAAATCGAGCCGGAGGAGCCGGGCGATCCCAGGTGTCCCGAGGACGCCGTCGATCCGACACCAGACGCCTCCATCGCGCGCCGCTGGAACGAACAACTCTTGAACGCCGTTCGCCGCGACGTGCCACGGCCCACGGTACACGCGCGCAACCTCTTCCACGTCTCGGTCGCCATGTGGGACGCCTGGGCCGCCTACGACGACGTCGCCGACGGCTACCTGGTTCGCGAGCGTCACGACGCCGACGACATCGAGGACGCGCGCGAGGAGGCGATCTCCTTCGCGGCCTATCGTGTCCTCAGCCACCGCTACTCGACGGCGATCGGCGGCGGCGTGTCGCAAACCTGCTTCGATGCCTTCATGGACGAGCTCGGGTTCGATCCCGAAGACGACGGCGACGAGGGAGACGACCCGCGTGCGCTCGGCAACCGCATCGGTTTCGGGGTGATTGACGCGTTCGCCGAGGACGGAGCGAACGAGGCGAACGACTACGCCGATCCGGAAGACTATGCGCCGGACAATCCCAACCTCGTCGTGGACGTGCCGGGTACCGTGGTCGAAAACCCGACGCTGTGGCAGAAGCTGGTCCTGGCCGAAGCGGTAACGCAAAACGGCATCCCGGCGGGCTCCGGTGTTCAGCCGTACATCGGCGGGCACTGGGGGCACGTGACGCCGTTCGCGCTGGAGCGGCCCGAAGAAGACGAGGCCTATCTCGACATCGGGGATGCGCCCGTCGACCTCGACGGCGATCTCGTCGACGCCGCCGTCGACGTGATCCGCCGCACCTCCCAGCTCGACATCGACGATGGCGCGATGCTCGACGTCTCGCCCGGCGCGTACGGCAACAATCCACTGGGCACCAACGACGGCACCGGCTACCCGGAGAACCCGGCGACCGGAGAACCGTACGAGCCCCGAGTCGTCAAGCGCGGGGATCTCACGCGCGTGCTCGCCGAATTCTGGGCGGACGGCCCCGCATCCGAAACGCCGCCCGGGCACTGGAACACGCTCGCCAACGATGTCTCCGACCATCCCGATTTCGAGCGGCGCCTATTCGGCGAGGGTGAAGAGCTCGAGCGGCTTTCGTGGGACGTCCACGCGTACCTGGCCGTGAACGGCGCCGTCCACGACGCCGCGATTGCGGCGTGGGAGCTCAAGCGAGAGTATTCGAGCGCCCGGCCCATCACGCTGATTCGCTACATGGGCGGCCTCGGGCAGCGCAGCGACCCGGACGGCCCCGCCTACGACGAGGATGGTCTTCCGCTCGTCGACGATCTCATCGAAGTCGTCACCGACGAGAGCTCGGCGTCCGGAGAACGCCATGCTCACCTGGCGCGCTACGTCGGAGAAGTCGCGGTTCGCTCGTGGCGCGGCGAGCCCGGCGATCGCGAAAGCGAAGTTGGCGGCGTCGCCTGGATCCGCGCGGTCGAATGGATTCCGTACCAGCGGCGAACCTTCGTGACGCCGGCGTTTCCCGGCTACGTCTCTGGGCACAGCACCTTCAGCCGAGCCGCGGCGGTGGTGCTTGCCGACTTGACCGGAAGCGAGTTTTTCCCGGGCGGCCTTTTCACGTATCGGTTGGAGCCGGGCTACCTGTTCTTCGAATACGGCCCGACGGAGCCCTTCGAGCTTCAGTGGGCCACGTACTACGACGCCGCCGATCAGGCTGGTCAGTCACGCCTCTACGGTGGCATCCACGTCCGTCACGACGACTTCGACGGCCGGCGCATCGGGGCACGCGTCGGTGCAGCAGCGCTGGAACACGCGCGCGCTTACTTCGACGGCAGCGCCGCGGATTGATCACTGGAGCGGGCTAGCTCGTGGCGGCGGGCTGACCCGGATGACTCGTGTGCGAGCCGCGCGCACCTTGGAATGAATCGGTGCGAACTCCGCCTTCGCGCCACGGCGATCGACGCCGACAGCTAGACCCCCAAAGGTCTGCTCGGAAGGTCAGCTCTGGAAAACCGGCTCGAAAAAAGAGAATTGATTGATGTGTGCCGATTGGATATAAGGGTCGTTAGCTTGGGGTTTCTTTGCTCTAGTGCCAAGCCAAGGAATCGAGAGGTAAGGAACGTCGTGAACGTAAGAGCCTACGTCTTCTTGTGTGGTCTCGTAACCCTTTGTGCAACACCGGCACACGCGCTCGTCACGCACCCGCTGGATCCGTTGGAAGACTTCGAGATTCTGACGGCGGCGAGCATCCTGATCGAAGCAGGCGCCGCGAATCCAGGTGCCAGCTTTCAGAACATCGAGCTCAAAGAGCCGTCGAAGGACTTCGTTCTGGGGTTTCAGCAGGGCGAGGCGATTCCCCGGTCGGCAACGGTCTTCTACCGGCAAGACAGGCGCAGCTTTCGCACCGCGGTCGATCTCATTTCCGGCGAGTTCACCCGTCCGGAGCTCATCCCGAGGCGCGACGGCCAGCTAGGTCTCACGATAGGCGAGATTTTCGATTTCGAGTTTCTGTTCCAGGACCCTACCTTTCTCGATGCCCTGATGCGGCGCGGAATCGATACGGCCGAGGAGCTCGCGAACGTCTTCGTGACGCCACTCACGCCCGGCTCCTTCGGCCTTCCTGAGGAATCCCGGCGCATCGTGAAGGCGCAGATGTACGACATCGGAGGCGCCAGCATCAACCTCTACGCTCGGCCCATAGAAGGCATCCAGGCCATCGTCGATCTCGACGATCAAGTCGTAATCGACGTGCTCGACAGCGGGGTCGTCGCGGTACCGACGG
>DASWGX010000470.1:0-2097 GCA_036393455.1 Polyangiaceae bacterium | reverse complement strand
GTTACCGAGGAACACATTCCCAAGATCGCCGTCCTGCCGTCGCTTTCACCGGACCTCGAGGACGTCATCGTGCGCGGCGTCGTACGGCGGGATTTCGAGCTCACGGGCCTCTTCGACGTCATTCCCGACAGCAAGGCTCCCCCGGGCCTCTACGGCTTCGACGACGCCGTGGACGTGGACGCTTGGCGCAATCTGGGAGCCGAAGCCATCGTCAAGGTAGTGGCGCGCAAGCACGCCTCCGGCAAGGTTCAGGTGTTCGGCATCGCGTACTTTCTCAACGTCGGGAAGGAGCCCGTCTACGAAAAGAAGCTCCTGGTTTCCAAGGACGAAGTGCGCGTGACCGCGCACCGCATCACCGACGCCTTGCTCGGCGCGCTGACGGGCCGTCCCGGCGGGTTCGCGAGCCAGTTTACCTTCTCGACGCGTTGGGGCCGCAACCGTCGGGTTTTCACGATGGATTCGGATGGTCACGACCTGACTCCGCGCACCGATCCGAATCACACCGCGATCGGACCGGCATGGGGCCCGAACAGCGTGCTCTTCTAC
The DNA here is from genome assembly GCA_036393455.1 of Polyangiaceae bacterium. Classification (GTDB taxonomy): domain Bacteria; phylum Myxococcota_A; class Polyangia; order Polyangiales; family Polyangiaceae; genus DASWGX01. Next base: position 1,551 of record DASWGX010000470.1, on the reverse strand, counting down.
TCCGAGAGCGTCGCGTACTCGCCGTACCGTCTGATGCGACTGCCACCCTCCGGCGACGCGAAGCCAGTATCCTTGCCGTTTCGCGGCTCCATCTACAGCACCGCCTTCAACAAGGACTACACGAAGCTCGCCATCGCCGTAGCGGAGAACGCCGGCAGCTCCATCTACGTTGGCAATCCCGACGGCAGCGAAATGAAGAAAATCTCCAAGACGGAGCTCAGCACGCACCCGGTTTGGAGCCCGTCGGGCAAGCTCGCCTGGGTCGGCGGTTCCGCGATCGGCGGCTCGCAGCGGGTCTGGCTGGACGGCAAGGCCATTTCGCCGCCGGGCTTCACCGCCGCGGCGCCGACCTTCTGTGATACCGAGGACGGCATCCTCATCACCTACGCCGTGCAGGTACCGGGCGATCGTCAGGACTTGGTCCTGAGCCGCGAGAACGGCAAGGGCATCTCGCGGTTGACGCAGAATCAGGGAACGAATTCCTACCCGGCTTGCAGCTTGGACGGCCGGATGCTGGCGTTTTTTTCCACGCGCGGAAAGCAGCCGGGAATGTACCTGATGAGCCTCAAGCGCTGGCGTACCCAGAAGCTCGCGAGCCAGCACGGCGAATCGCTCAGATGGGCTCCCCTGCCGCCGCCTTCTCCGGGCGCGGCGCTGCCCTGAGCTCGGCGAAGCTCAGCGGTTCCGGCGCATCAATTCCGTCAGGGCGTGCGTCTCACGCGCGCCGAGCAAGCCGAACTGCACACCGAACCCGTCCGCGCCGGTCCAGCGAACGACGGCCGGCAGCGAATACTCCGCACGAGCCCCCGGCAAGAGGCAGTCCAACGTGAGCTGAGTGCCGAAGGGGGGGGACTGCGCGCTCACGAGAAACATTCCGCCCAAGCTGACGTCTCGCGCGACCGCGGTGAAGGCTGCACCGTCGGACTGCTTGCACGCTACGTCGAAGGTCGCGACGACTCGGGGGTGACGACGCTTTTCTGTCAATCGGTACCTCGGAAGACTGGGCTCGAGTGGTCAAAGCGTGCCACACATCATGTCGAGACGCTCAGCCATTCGTGCGGTCACGCCGGCTCGCGAATCCGGCGCTCACGAGTCGCTGTCTTACCATTCCCGACCTGCTTCCCTTGGCCGCTACGATCTTCGCCGCCGTGTTCTTCGCCGCCGTGTTCTCGAAAAAACCGCGTCCCAGGCAGCGCTATCTGGAGGGGTGGCAACTCGGAGCGGTCTCGGTGGGAATCGCGCTCCTCACTGCTCTGCTCGCGGTGCCTCGCCCCATAGAACCGGTCGACCTACCAATGCCGCGAGTCGATCGGCGCGAACAACGCCTCGCCGCGGAACGGGAGCGCGCGCTCGCCGCGCACTGGGTCGAGCAATCGCTACCGTTCGACGTCCGCGTCGTCGGTGAGCGGCTTCGACGGCTCGGGGACGCCGAGGCGCGCGGCGAGGCGCGCGACGCCGACCACGACGAGCTCCGCGAGGCCGTCGCCGCGCTCAGGGCGGACGACCAGGATGCCCTGCACGGGCTACTCGCGGTTCAGTGCGAGCTCTTCT
>DASWGX010000469.1:0-7121 GCA_036393455.1 Polyangiaceae bacterium | reverse complement strand
GCTACGGGGCTCGGGTGGTTCGAAGCCTGCGGAGCGCGCTGGCACCGGGCTCGGCCGCGGCGGTGCTCGTGGCGGCGGCGAGCATGCCGGCTCGGGCCGAGAGCGCGGCGAACGTCCCTCCGGCGCCGAACGACGCGGAGCGCCGCCTGGAGCCCGCGGCCCCGACGATCCTCTACACCGACCCCGCTCCCGAGCGCGCCGCGACGGTCTACGTCGGTCGCGAGGCGCGCCTTCACGACGGCTGGTACTTCCGATTCGCGATTGGCTGGGGCGCTCTCCGCGTGAGTCGGAGCTCCGAAGCCGAGTCCGATGCCGCCGCCTCCGACGCCGTCGGGGGAGACTCGGCAGCGCGCGGTTCGGGCGTGGCCGTCGACATCGCGCTCGGCGGCACGCCGTTCCGAGGCGCGAGTCTCGCCGGTTGGGTCAGCGTGGCGTCGCTTTCCGATGGGGCGACCAGCGAGCTCGTCCTCGTGGGCGCGCTGTTCGATTACTTCCCCTGGGAGATCGGCGGGCTGCACTTCGGCGTGGGGGCAGGCCTCGCCGAGGCCGGCGGCGACAACGTGACCTCGGACTTCGAATCGATCGAATCGATCGACTCCGCGATCGGCGTCGGGTTCGGGTTTTCGCCGCGGCTCGGCTACGAGTTTTGGATCGGGGACCAGTGGGCGCTAGGCGGCGAGATTCGTGGGACCTTCGCGATCGTCAACCGGGATCGCAGCTTCGATATCGGGGGGCTCGAGGTAGAAACCAACGAAGTCGACCGATTCGCCGGGGGCGCTCTGCTCATTTCCCTGCTCCACCACTAGCCGTTCGTCGCGCCAAGACCGAAGCTTCGAGTCCGATGACGATGATCCCCAAGGGCTACGCCGCCGGCGAGCTCGAGCAGCGCCACCTGTGGGCGGAGGGGCTCATGAGCATCACGGTGCGGGCTCGCATCGAAGCGTTCGAGCCCGGTCAGTTCGTGAACCTCGGCCTGGTCGTCGACGACATGTTCACGTACCGAGCCTATTCCCTGGCATCGCCACCGGAGGCGCCGCCGGAATTCTACGTGGCGCGCATCGACGAAGGCGGCTTCACTCCCGCCCTGTTCCAGACCGCAGTCGGCAGCACGCTCTACGTCGAAGCGCGCGCGCACGGGTTCTTCACGCTCGACTACGTTCCCGACGCGCGCGATCTCTGGTGCGTCGCCACCGGCACGGGACTCGGCCCGTTCCTCTCGATCCTGCGCGCGGAAACGGCGTGGCGGCGCTTCGAGCGCATCGTCGTCGTTCACGGCGCGCACGCCGCGTCTCATCTCGGGTATCGGCGTACGCTCGCCGAAATCGGCGAGGCTCACGACGGACGCTTGACCTACGTGCCCGTGGTGAGCCGCCAGTCTCCGCCGGATTGCCTGCAAGGCAGAGTGACGGACGCCTACGCGCGCGGCGCGCTCGAGGCGCGGGCCGGCGTCGCGCTCTCTCCGGACACGAGCCACGTCATGCTGTGCGGCAACCCCGGGATGATTTCGGAGATGAGCGAGCTCCTGACGGTGCGCGGCTTGAATCGCCACCGCGTGCGCAAGCCCGGCCACGTCAGCATCGAAAAGTATTGGTGACGGCTAGACGCGACCGTAGACAGGGAGCGCGGCGCCCGAGACGTCTCGCGCGGCGTCGGATAGGAGGAACGCGATGACGCCGCCGAGCGAGCGCGGCGCGACCCATTCCGAAAAGTCCGCGTTCGGCATGCCCGCGCGGTTCTGGGGCGTGTCGATGACGCTCGGCAATACCGTATTGACGCGCACGCCGCGCGGCCGAACCTCCGCCGCGAGCACCTGACACAGCGCTACGACGGCGCTCTTCGAAGCGACGTAGGCAGCGGCGCCCGCGCCCTCCCACGGCCGTTCTACGACGCGCGATCCCACGACGACCACGCTGCCGCCGCCCTCGTCGCACATCGGGGGCACGATCGCTTCGAGCGCGCGGCGCGCGGAGTCGAGGTTGACCAAGAGCATGCGCTCCCAGACGCCCTGGTGCTCGGCGCCGCCGAAGGCCGCCCCTCCCCAACCTCCGGCGCAGAGCACCGCGGCGCTCGGCGTTCCGAGCTCGCGCTGGATTCGGGCCATCGCTTCCGCCCAACCGCCGCCGCGCGGATCGAGAGCTACTGCCAGCGTGGCTCCTTGCCCCTGTACCTGGTCTTGCAGTTTCGAAAGGTGGGGGGACAGATCGACGGCGGCCACGGAGTAACCGTGAGTCATGAGTTCGGCCGCCACGGCGGACCCGAGCGCGCCCGCGGCGCCCGTTACGACTGCGATTCGTCGTTGCTCGTCGGACATGAGTCGTGCCATAGCACGACGCGGCTATTCTCCGGTATGCGCCGCGTTCGTTGCTTCTGAGCTTGCCGCCCCCCTCATGTCCGAGCCGCCCACCTACGAGAGAGAAGCGCGTTCCGAAGACTCGGCGGGTCGCGAGCCGCCGGGCGAGCCCGCGCGCCGGGTCCGCGAGGTACGCGCTTACCTGGCCAAGCTCATCGTGCTCATCGTGATCGGGATCGCGCTCATGGCGAGCGTCGCGACGTGGGCGTGGTTTCGCTTTGCCGGCGGCATCGACGACACGATGCGGCGCGCGCCGTATCCCGGCGTTCCGAGCGTTGCGCCCTGAACGTTGCGCGCATCGAGGCGTCTTCCCCGCGCTGACGCGGCCCGGTGCGGCGCTCAGAAACTGACGCCGAGGGAGATGCTTAGCCTGACTACCACCGGGAAGGGACCGCCATTCAGATTCGCGGTCAGGACGGGGTCGTCCTGTGTTCCGTCCCCCGGGTCGATCAGGATGTGTTGCTCGTTTTCATCGAGACACCCGTCTGTGCTCACGTCGAACGACTGTCCCGGCACGTCGGTGCCGGTGCCGTTGGCGACGAAGCAGCGCTGGTCGCGCTTCAGCGCCACGCCCAACCCAAAGTTGCCGCCCAGCGTGAACGCACCCCAGCGCGCGTACGAGCCGAGGAACACGATGAACTCGCGTTCGGTGTGGTCGACCTGGTCGAGAGGCTGGCCGCCCGCGGTCGTCTTGAAGGTGTAGCCGTAGTTGGTGAGCATGGCGCGCAGCACGGTGCCCTTGAACGGCTTTCGCTCGAACCAAAGGCCGAGCGCGACGGAAGCTCCAGAAATCGGGCCGAGCCCGTTCGACTCTTGAGTCAGGTTGTCTTCGCGCCCCACGAAGTTGAAAGTGGGTGGTGATTCGCTCGTCACGAACACGGGCGTCACCTCGAGCGTGAGCTGCTTGTAGAGCTGGACCTCGAGCTCGAGCCCGAGCCGCCCTTGGAGCAGCCAGTTGAAGGGGTCGAGCCGGATCGAGAATTCGGGCCGCTTCGAATCGTCTTCAGGCGGTCGTGGCGGAGGCGGCGGTTCGTAGACGTTCGCGTCGTATGCCGGCGCGGGGGGCGGTTCTGCCGGCGGCGGGCTCGAATAAGTGGGCGGCGGTTCGGCGGGGGCCGGCGGCGGCGGCGCGGGTGACTCGGCAGCCGGTGCCGCCGGTTCAGCGGCGGGTTCGTCGAAGCTTCCCACCGGCGGCGATTGCGTCGCTGCATCCTCTGGGGGAACGTCAGAACCTGGCGGCGATTGGGCGGGCGCGACGCTGGCGATAGTCGAGCAGGCGAGAACTAGAAAGCATCCCAGGAGCAAGCGCATCGCCGAAGCATAAAGCCGGACGCGGGCGCTTCCAAACCCGGGCGGGGCGGGGCCCGTACGCGATCTTGGCGAAGCCGGGGCCGGGGTTGAAGGTCTTCGCCGGCCGGTGGCAGACTGTGCGGACCGATCCACCCCGAGCTCGCCGCCGCTCGGCTTTTGTCGTCCCCGGACTCACCGCTGAGCACGCCCGGGACGCTCGGAGCGAAAAGCAACACATGAAATTCAAGTTGGAGTTCGTCAACGAGGGGCCCGCGTCGATCAAAGCCGATGTCCTGGCAGTAGTGGTTCCGGAGGGCGCCCTCGCCGACAACGCCGCGGTGCGGGATCTGGATCGCGCGCTCGGCGGCGAGCTCTTGGCCTTGTGCGACAAGGCCGAGTTCAAAGGCAAACGCGATCAAGTGCTCGACGTGCCGGCGCTCGGGAAAATCTCCGCGCGGCGAATTCTCCTGGTCGGGACGGGCTCCGCGGAGTCGAGCGATGCTCCGGTGCGAGACGCCGTCGCCGTCGCGGTGCGCGCCGCGCTCGCGGTCAAGGCGACGAGCGTCGCACTGAGCGTTCCCGATCGCGGCCCGAGCGCCCGCGCGCTGGGAGAAGGCGTCGTGCTCGGACAGTACCGTTTCACCAAGTACCTCACTGGCGAACGCCGACCCAAGAGCGAGCTTTCGAAAGTCTTTCTCTTGTCGGGCAAGAAGGCGAGCGCAGCTCAGAACAAGGAGCTCGCGCTCGGCACGCAGGTTGCCGCGGCGATCTGCCTCGCGCGGGACGCGGTCAACGAGCCGCCGAACGAGCTTTACCCCGAGGAGCTGGCTCGTCGCGCGCAGAAAGTCGCCAAGCGCCACGGGTTCGCCGTCAAGGTCTTGGACAAGCGCGGCATCCTCCAACAGAAGATGTTGCTCCACTATGCGGTCGGACAGGGAAGCGCACACGAGCCGCGCTTCATTCACATGACGTACAAGCCGGCGCGCAAGGCCAAACAAAGGCTCGTGTTCGTGGGCAAGGGGCTCACCTTCGATTCGGGCGGTCTCTGCATCAAGCCGGCCCCGGGCATGGGCGAAATGAAGAGCGACATGGCCGGCGCCGCGGCCGTGCTCGGATTGATGGCGGCCGTGGGCGCGCTGCGCCCCGCGGCGGAAGTGCACGGTATCATCGCTGCGGCGGAGAACATGCCGGACGGCGCGGCGTATCGGCCCGGGGACGTCTTCGGCTCGCTCGGCGGAAAGACGGTCGAAATCATCAACACCGACGCCGAGGGCCGGCTGGTGCTCGCGGACGCTCTGACCTATGCGGCGCGCCTCAAACCCGATCTCTTGGTGGACGCAGCGACGCTCACCGGCGCCTGTCTCGTGGCGCTGGGAAAGACGTGCTCGGGCTACTATGCGACCTCCGATGCGCTCGCCGCGCGTCTGGAAGCCGCCGCGAAGGAAGCCGGCGAGTCCTTTTGGCGGCTGCCGCTCTTGGACGACCTCGCCGAAGAGTTGAAGAGCGACGTCGCTGACTTGAAGCACACGGGAGAACGCTGGGGCGGCTCGATCACGGCGGCGCTGTTCCTGCGAGAATTCACCGAGAGCCTACCGTGGGTTCACTGCGACATCGCCGGCCCTGTGCTTTCCGATCGGCCGCGCGGCGCCTATCCGAAGGGCGGAACGGGCCACGCCGTGCTCACGTTCCTCCGTCTCGTCGAAAACGCGTGAGCTGGTCGAGGGGTATGTCGCGCGCTCGGCCTCGGCGTCGTCACCTTCACGGCTCCTCGAGGTCCATCTCGTGAGTGCAGCGCCGGACGCGGGTGTCGTGCTCTTGGTGCTCGCGCGCGTCTTTCCTGGCGCATATGCGTGGCTCGCGACCGTCGCGGTTCCCGCGCTCGAGCGCGATGCCAGCCCCTGGGCGCGCGTCGCGGCCGGGTTGGCTCCGCTCGCGCTGATCTCCGGCGCGGTGCTCGCGCTCTGGTTCCCGCGTCGAGGACGCATGCTCGGTGTCGTCGCGTTCGTGGGGCTCTGCGCCACCAGCTGGCTCTTGAACCGCGCGGCGCTCGATCCTTCGCGGCTCGACGCCGTGCGAGCGGCCCTCGGCGGCGTCGGGTGGCTGTTCTTTGCCTTGGGCTGGGGCATGCTGCGCGGCTGGGGGCACGATCCGGAAAGCGATCCGAACGTGATCCCGGGCTCTGGGTTGCGATCGCGCGGCAGGCTCCCGGTGACGTCCTGGGTTACCGTGGTGGTCGCCGTTGCTGGAGCGCTGTCCCTTTCCGGCCTTTCGTGGACGGTGCTCCGCTCGGGACACGCGCTCTTTGCCCACGCCGTGGCGCTCGGTTGCTCGCTCGGCCTGGTGGCGACCGGAGCCAACATCGCGCTCCATCACGGGGCTCCGCGGCGCCCTCTCGACGCGGCGCATCGCGTCGAACAGGCGACGCTCCCGCTCACGGCCCTCGCTCTGGCTTTGGCGATAGGCTTGGTATGGTTGGTCATCGGTTGATCCCGCGCTGCTCCGCCCCATGTCCCGACTGATAGACGTGCTGAGTATCGTGCTGCTCGCCGCGGCTGCGGCGGCCTTTCTCCTCGGCGTTCACGCGCTCGGCGCCCAGAAAGACCTGGTCGCGCTCTACTGGCTCGTCGTCGGCGGGCTCTCGCTGCGCTCGGCGACGGATATGCTTCGGCCCAGGTCCGGGGCGCGATGAAACCTGGCGCGGCGGCCGTTCGGTGGGTGCTCCGCTGTGCCGCCGCGACGGCGCTGGCGGGACCGGTCAGCTGCGGCGGCACCGAGCCGCGCGAGACCCAGCGCGCGCTACCGAGCGGTGTGGTCGCACGCGTCGGCGACGCCGCGATCGCGAGGGGCAGCGTGGCTCGCATCGCGCGGGCCGAGGGCATCTCCGCCGAGGAAGCGCTGCGGCGCGCCGTGGCCGACGCCCTGCTGGCACAGGAAGCGGCGCGGCGTTTGGCGGGCACGGGCCGCGTTGCGCAGCTGCGCCGCTCCGCGCATGCGCGTGCTCTCGCCGACGAGCTCCACGAGCGCGCGAAACAGGAAGGACCCGCGGGCCGCCAGGAAATCGAAAGGCTCGCGCGCGAGCGCTGGGCGGAGTTCGACCGACCTGCGAGCGCGCGCACCGTGCATGCGGTGGTCGTCGTCAAGGACGAAGCAGATCGAGAAGCGGCGCGGGCGCTCGGCGAGCGCATCGCCGAAGCCGTGGCCGACGCGGGCGACGCGGCCGAGTTCATGCGGCGCGCGCGCGAGGTTCCGGCGAATGCTCTCTCCGTCGTCGTCGAACGCCTGCCGCCGTGTACCGCGGACGGCCGAGTCGTTCCCGAACCCGGACGCCGAGATGGAAAATTCGATGCGGAGTTCGCCCGCGCCGCCAATGAGCTCGTCTCCCCCGGAGCTCAGAGTCCACTGGTAACGACGCGTTTCGGTTTTCACGTCATCATGCTCATCGAGCGAATCCCGGAGAAACGGTCGAGCTTCGAGGAGCGGG
>DASWGX010000468.1:0-2613 GCA_036393455.1 Polyangiaceae bacterium | reverse complement strand
ACGATGACCCGGAACGCTGCCCGACGCGGCCAAACAGCGCATCGGAGCGGCCACCGAGGTCGAGCTGCTCGCCTGGTCGGAACGCGTTCTGACGGCTGCAACGCTGGCTGAAGTGCTGGACGGCTGAGCTCGTCGGTCGCGCTGACGCGCCTGTTCGTGGTTCCTCCGGTTCAGAACGCGCCGGCGACGCTCGCTCGAGCCGAGTAGCGTGAGGCGCCGACTCGCGCCGCCGGCTCGCTGTCGCTCGCGCCCACTCGAACGATGACGACCACGCCGCCGACCGCGGCGGCGGCGGCCACGGCGAAGCTCACCGTGGAAAGCGTGGCGAAGCGCCTCGCGCGAGCGCCCTTGTCGCCGTCGCTCGCGAGGCATTGGTTGCCGTCGCAGCTCGGTTTGAATTCGTCGGCGAGCGAGTTCGCTCGGAGCCCGAAATAGGAGCCTGCGGCGAGGCCTACCGCCGAAAGGCCGAGGAGCCCGTAACCGGCCCAACGCGCATGACTTGCCCCCGTCGTCGGTGCAGCGGGCGGCGCCTCAGGACCGCGCTCCGCTCCGGTGCGATCGGTAGGCTCCGAACGCGGCGCGGTGATGCTTGCGATCGGCTTTCGCCGACTTGAAAACCGAACCTCGTGCACGCGCGTCTGCCCCTCGTCGAGGACCAACGTCGTGGTCTTTCGAGAACCGTCCGTGGAGACGGCGCTGAGCGCGTGGCGTCCCGGATCGACGCGGACCAAACTTCCGGGCTCGATCCTCCGCCCATCCATCTCGATCCAGGCGACTTCCCTTCCCGTGAATCGTACACGCGCAATGCGGGAGCGCAGGGCGCTGAGCTCGGAATTCGCCTGGCGCTGGGCTGCGAGCCACGCCGCTGGAGCGTTGTCGTCGAGTGAGAGCGCCACGACGAAGACGTAGGCGGCTTCCGCCTCGAGCAGGCGTCCGAGCTTCGCCCGGCAGCGCGCCGTGTAAAGCGTGAAGACCGGGGATTCGGCGAGCTTGGAGGCCTTCGCCAGCAGCTTCAACGCGGTGGGACAGTCGTCGCCTTCGTACGCGGTGAGCGCCTCGTAACCAAGGCGTACGGCCTCGTCCGCGGGCCCGGGGTCCGCGGCGAGCGGCGGCGTGACGAGGGCGAGTGTTGCCGTCATGGCCAGCGAACGAGCGACGTGACGCAGCATGGAAAAGTACTCGACTCAGTTGTCGCTCGACGCCGCTGCTCGGGATAGCGGCAGGCCGAACGTTTCGTCCATGGCGACCGGCGGGGGCGCCGCCTTCGGCGCGGGAGTCTTCGAGGACGACGCTGGCGTCCGCCGCGAGCCGGGCGTGCTCGACGTGACCTGCAAGGCGTTGTGGACGGCGCTCTCGTTGGTCGGCTCCAGCGCCATCGGTGCAGCCCCAGCGTGGCGCGGTGCAGAAGGGACGGTCGTGCGCGGAACATCGGTGTCCTGCTGACGCGTAAGGACCGACGAGCGCTCACCTTTCGATGACGCTGCCGCCGGCGCTTCGCGAGCGCCGAGGCTCGTTGCGGGTGAGGGCCTCGGCCTGAGCACACCCCAGGCCAGCGCAAAGACCGCGAGCACGGCCGCCGCGATCCACCCCACCGCGAACTTCCGCTTGCCCGGCTCGGCGCGCGCGTCGCGGACCGCCGGTGCCGCCGCCGCGACGGGCGCCGTCGTGCTGTCGCGGCCGACCGCGCGCTGCCCTCCGTCCCTCGTCGCCGCTGCAGAGGGCACTGCCGAAACGCGTTCGACCCAAGCGAACGAGGCACGGTCCTCCGGCCAGAGCGCGGCGAAGGCCGAGACGATCTCGCGGATGCTCTGAAAACGCTTCGCGACGTCGCGCGCGAGCGCTTTGTCGAAGAAGGCGTCGATCCCCGGCTCGAGCTCCGGCACCAGGCTCGCCACGGAACGCGGGCTGTCCGTGCAGATCTTCACCACGGTGTCGTGATCGTTGTTACCCAGGAACGGCAAGGTGCCGGTCAAGCACTCGTAGAGCACCACACCGAGCGACCACAAGTCGCTCCTTCTGTCCACGAGCTCGCCGCGCGCCTGCTCCGGGCTCATGTACGCCGGTGATCCGACCGCGCTGCCGGTGCGCGTGAAGCGGTTGGTTGACGGCGTGGGGGCCAGCATCGCGATGCCGAAATCGAGCACCTTGAGCACTTCCTCGCCGCCGGATTGAGCGAGGAAAAGATTCCGCGGCTTCAAGTCCCGGTGCACGATGCCAGCCTCGTGCGCGAGCACGAGCGCCTTGGCACACTGATTCAGCACCGTGGCCGCCTCCGCGAGTGAGAGCCTACCGCGGCGCAGGATGCGTTCGGAAAGATCCTCTCCCGACAGATGCTCCATCACGATGTACGGCTCGTCGCCGTCGGCGCCGTAGTCGTACACGTGGACGACGTGCGGGCTCCGGAGGCGCGCCGCGGCCCGCGCTTCGACGTGGAACCGCTCCACGGTCTGATCGTCCTGATCGTCGTTTTGCTTGCGGAACTTGATCGCCACCGCGACGTCGAGGACCACGTCGCGGGCGATCCAGACGGCGCCCATTCCGCCCTCGCCGAGCAGCCGCTCCAGACGATACTTGCCTCCGACCAGCTCGCCGCCCGCACGCACGATTCGGAGC
>DASWGX010000467.1:0-3565 GCA_036393455.1 Polyangiaceae bacterium | reverse complement strand
TCCCAGGCACATCACCGGGGTTCCGTGGTGCATCGACGAGACGCCGACGGTGCTGTTCATCACGACGGTTCCGAGCGCCCCCTTGAGCGCCGCGGGAATGTGGATCGCGTCGGCGTAGATCAGGCGCTGGCCGAGCCCAAGCTCGCTCGCCAGCTTCGCAATCCACGCGCCGTAGTCGCGGTACGCGCGGTCGAAAGGGTGATGCTTGAACACCAGCACGGTATCCCGTGGCGCGTGGCGCGCGAAGGATCGGACCACGTGCTCGATGAACACCTCGATGGTCGGAAACGGACAATGCTGCATCTGCGAGTCGAGCGACACCTGGAGCGGCACGAAGAAGTACGGCGGCATCTCCCCTCGCTCGAGGCGGCGGTTCAGCTTTCGATCCCGCAGCGTGCAGAGCACGCGGCGCACGCCGCTCCGGAACCAGAGCCCGCCCTGATAGAACGGGCGGATGTCGCGATGGTGCCGGTAGTGCGGATAGCGAAAACGCAGGGCGGCCTGGGCGCATGCGTAAGCGACCGTGAACAGCGCGGCATTCAAGAACGCGTGGCGCACCGGGCGAGGCTCGGCGAGCTTTCGGGTGCGAATGCGGCGGTAGAAGCCGGCGTCCTTGGGCACCGAAGAGAACCCGTTCACGCCGCCCTTCTCGAACGTCACGAAGTCGGGGCGCAAGTAGCCTTCCTCGAACACGTACACGTCGACGCCGGCCGCGGCTAGAACCTCGATCGCCGCGCGGTGCAGCGGCCGGCAGTCGCCGAAGAGCACGACGGCGCTCGCACGCCGTGCGTCGAGTAGATCGCGCAGAAAGCGCGGCCACTCCTCTCGCGTGCCGCGGTATCGAACCACTCCGGGCCGCCGGTAGAACAGATCGTCGCCCGAGTTGAAGTTGACCTTTGTCACCTCGCAGCCGAGCCGGCCGAGGTGCCGCGCCACCCGTTCGAAGAAAGGCCCGGCCGGCCCCTGCAAGAGGAGCACGCGGCGTCCGGCAAGCTCAGCGAGCACGAGCCCACTCCGTCGCGGAAAGCGCGAGACCGTGCAAGCGCCGGAAGATGCCGAAACGGCGCGTGGCCCGCGCGCGCGTGCGCGCGGCCCGTTCGGCGAGCTCGAACACCATGTCCTCCGCGGTGCAGAACGCGCCGGCCCGAAAGCTGTAGTACCGCGGGTACTCGATCAGCGCCGCTGCGACCAGAGCATCGAGCGAAAGCGTCTTCGACCGGCGCGGCGGTGGGGACACGTCGCGCGTCAACCCCCAGCCGGCGTAGAACGGCTGCCCGTACGTGACGACGGGCACCTCGCGCAGCAGCGCCTCGAAGCCGAAAAGCGACGTCATCGTGTGAACCTCGTCCACGATTCTCAAGCATTGATCGACCGGCGCGTGCTCGACGAGTTCGTCCCAGAGCCCGAAGTATTCGTTCGCCGGAGCACCGCGCCGGTTGCCGCTCAAGACTTCCGGGTGAGGCTTGTAGAGCAGATAGGCTTCTGGTTCTCGCCGCCGCACGGCTTGCAGGAGCTCTCGATTGCTCTTCACTGCCGGGCTGCCGTAAATCACGGAAGCGTCGTCCTCGACCTGCCCCACGACGAGCAACGCCCGGCGTCCGGACGGCGCGTTCCGGCGCAGCGGACGCGTGCTCGCAAGATTGTACTTGGCGATGCCGGCCTCGACGATCAGCGCGCGCAGGCGCGCGGCGCGGCCGAGCTCCTCGTCGCTGAATGAGCGCTCGGCGAGCAGCGTCTCGAGATCGCTCGGCCGCGCGGGATCGTAGTAGATTCCGTTGCGGTCGAGCACGAGCGAGCCGGGCGCCGTGAAATCCGAGCCCAGCCCCACCGAACGCAGGAAGCCGTCCTCCATCCGCCAGAGCGACGCTCCGCGCTCGGCGGCGAAGCCCGTAAGCTCGGCGTCCGCGCGGCTGGACCACGCGACGGCCACCGAGTCTCGACCGAGGCCGAGCGCTATGGCGCGCTCGCGCGAGCGCGCGAAGTGAATGCTGCCGGTAGGCGCGGCCAGGTAACGGCGAACGAACGGCCGCTTCCACGCGGAGAAGCCGAAGCAGTAAAACGCGCGCGAATTTTCCCGCAAGATGCCGCGCTGCAAGGCCAAATGCTCGATCACCTCCTCTGCCGTGGAGGCTCTTTCGGTGATCGGGTGCCAGTAGCGCGAGTAGAGCAATAGCGCCGCCGCCACGAGCTCGTCGACGTTGCGGCGCTTGCCACGGCGCGGCACGGCGACGCGGTCATCGGTCATGCCCCAACCGGCGTAGAACGGAACGCCGAAACAGCTCACCGGTTTTCCGGCGATCAGGGCGTCGAAGCCGAGCTGAGACGTGCACACGTACACGTGCACCGCCGCGCGGAGCAGGCTCTGCGGCGCGATGTCTTCCGTGAGCAGGCGTACGCGCTCCGATACGCTCCGGCCCGAGCGGCGCTGCCCGCCGAGATAGCCCCGCTTTTTGCCGGAAAGCGTCGCGGGATGGGCCTTCACGACGACGCGCAGACCCGGGTGCTCGGCGAGCGCGGCGTCCAGCATCGACGTGAAGCTTTCGGCGCCGGCGAGCCCCTGCTCGACCGATGCATCCTCGAAAGTCTGATCGGCGACCACGACGAACGGCCTGCCGTCGTCGAGATCCGACGGCAGCCGTTCCGGAGCGTGGTTGTACTTCGACAGCGCCGCCTCGACGATGCGGCGGCGACAATGCCGCGCGCGCTCGAGCAGCGCGGCGTCCGCGAGCGGATCCTCCGCTTCGCCGCTCGCCGCGAGCAGCATCTCGAGCCGCGACGGCGCACGCGCGTCGTAGTAGATGCCCAGGTCGTCGACCAGGAGCGATAGCGCGCGCTCTTCGCGCGCCACGCCGACCGAGCGCAGAAAGCCGTCCTCGAGCGCGACGTAGGGCCGGCCGTGCCGCTCTGCGTACTCGCGCGCCGCACGCGCCGTCGGCTTGTGCCCCCAGCCGATCACGGCGTCGAGCGACGCCGCCTCGGCCGCGCTCGGCCTGACGACGACGCGCTCCGCTCCGAGCAGGACCTTCAAACCCGGGAGCTTCGCGATGCTCCGCACGAAGACTCCGACCGTCGGATAGCGCGCGGGCTCGGTCACAGGATGGCGACGATGACCGCTGCCGACACCGCGACCTGGTAGAGGACCTGCGTGACGTCCACGGCGCTCTGCAGAAATTTACTGTCCACCCTCGGGGGTATCAGGATCTCGTCGCCGGGCCGAATCTGTCCGTCCGGATCCCCCATCGCCACCTCCGCATTGGGGTGTACGATGATCACACGGTCTTCGTCGGCGCGGTCCGTATAGCCGCCGGCGTCCCGGATGTAGTCTTCGATCGTGGCACCCGGCTGAAACATGACGGCCTGCGCCATCATCACCTCGCCGCTGATGCGCACGACGTTGGTACGCGCCGGCACGACGATGACGTCGTCCGGCTCCAGCACGACGTTGCGCTGGCGTCCGGCGCGCGCCGTCACCACGCGCCCGAGCGGCTGTACCAAACGCGCGCGCTTCACGAACTCCAGCGTCAATTGCGCCTCCTCGACGCGGATCGCCGATTCTCCGCGCGAC
>DASWGX010000466.1:0-3228 GCA_036393455.1 Polyangiaceae bacterium | reverse complement strand
GTGACGCCCCCGTGCCGAGTGTGAAAGACTCGGCTCATGTCGCACGAGTGCCTCGAAAACCTGATTCAAAAGGCCCGCTCGCCGGTGCCCCTCACCGTGCTCGAGCCGGCGGAGTACTCGGGCTGGCTCGCGCCGCAGGACGAACGCGTGCGGCGCTGGATCAAGGCCTTGGGCTTCGAGGCGCGCGCGGGCAAGCACTGTCTGGTCCCGGGCGCCGACGGCTCGCTCGCGCGCGTCGTAGCCATCGTTTCCGAGCGGCAACGACCCTGGGCGTGTGCGGCGCTCCCCGCCGCGCTGCCGGCAGGCGACTACGCCGTACAGGGAGAACTTTCCGAGGCCGCCGCGGAACGCATCGCGTTCGACTGGGCGCTCGGTACCTATCGCTTCGAACGCTACAAGAAGAGACCGCGAAGTTTCGCGCGCTTGGTATGGCCGCGCCAGGCGGCTCGAGAGAGGGTAGCGAGTCGGGTGGAGGCGGTCGCGCTGTGCCGCGACTTGATCAATACGCCGGCGAACGACCTCGGGCCTCTGGAGCTCGTCGAAGCCGGTCGGTCGCTTGCGAAACGGCACCGGGCACGTTCGAAGCTCGTGGTCGGCGAGCGGCTGATCCGCGAGAACTTTCCGATGATCCACGCCGTGGGGCGCGCCAGCTCGCGCCCGCCGGCTTTGCTCGAATTCACGTGGGGAAGCCCGAGTCATCCGAAGCTCACGCTGGTGGGCAAGGGAGTCTGTTTCGATAGCGGCGGGCTCGATCTGAAGCCCGCCGAGTACATGAAACTGATGAAGAAAGACATGGGCGGGGCTGCGGCCGCGCTCGGGCTCGCTCACATCGTGATGAGCGACGGGCTTCCTGTGCGACTCAAGGTGTTGATTCCCGCCGCGGAAAACAGCGTATCCGGCAACGCGTTCCGCCCGCTCGACGTCATCCGCACGCGCAAGGGTCTCACGGTCGAGGTCGGCAACACCGATGCCGAGGGACGGCTGATTCTCTGCGACGCGCTCGCCGCGGCCGACGCCGAGAAGCCGGACCTGATCGTCGACTTGGCGACGCTGACGGGTGCCGCCCGTGTCGCGCTCGGCACCGCGCTGCCCGCCCTTTTCTGCAACGACGACGCGCTCGCGGAACAGGTCCTCGCGAGCGGCCGCGACAGCGGCGACCCCCTCTGGCGGCTGCCGCTCCACGCGGCATACAAGAAGCAACTGTCGAGCCAGGTGGCGGACTTGAACAACATCGGCGGGTCAGCCTTCGCCGGTGCAATTACGGCGGCGTTGTTCTTGAAAGAGTTCGTGTCCGAAAAGACGCCCTGGGTCCACGTCGACACGATGGGCTGGAATCTGGAGTCCGAGCCCGGCCGCCCCGTCGGCGGGGAGGCATTTGCCGTCATCGCGCTAGCGGAAGCTCTGCGGCGGCGTTTCGCGGTGGGGGAAGCGGCGCGGGCGCGGCGCGGCAAGCCCCGCGCAAAGAGGCGGCGCAAGGCGCGGACGGAACGCGGGGTTGGCGGCCGGTCGGGGAAGCGCTAAACGCGGCGGCTCATGACCGAACCCAATCGCATCGAGCGCGTGGAAAGCCTGCTCGCCCGCATGACGCTGCGCGAGAAGATCGGACAGATGACGCAGCACGCCTGGTGCCGGAACTCCGACGCCGAGCGATCCGAGGAAGTCGAAGCCGCCGTGCGCGGCGGAGAGATCGGCTCGCTGCTCAACGCGACGCCGCTCGAGCTCCGGAACCGACTGCAGCGAATCGCGGTCGAGGAGAGCCGCCTCGGCGTGCCCCTCGTGTTCGGGCGCGACGTGATTCACGGCTACAAGACGGTGTTCCCCATTCCGCTCGGCCTGGCGGCGAGCTTCGACCCGGGGCTCGTCGAGCGGACGGCGCGCGCCGCGGCAGTCGAAGCCGTCGAAGACGGCATCGACTGGACGTTCGCGCCGATGGTCGACGTGGCGCGCGACCCGCGTTGGGGCCGCGTCGCGGAAGGTTCCGGCGAGGACCCGTTCCTCGCCTCCGCGATGGGCAGCGCGGCGGTGCGCGGCTACCAGGGCGAAGATCCGGCGAGCCCGGACGCGGTGGCGGCTTGCGTGAAGCACTTCGCCGGCTACGGGGCGGCGGAAGGCGGCCGAGACTACAACACGACCAGTATCGACGACTGGACGCTGCGCGACGTCTACCTGGAGCCGTTCCGCGCTTGCGTCGAAGCGGGCGTGCTCACCTTGATGACCGCGTTCAACGACTTGAACGGCGTGCCGTGCTCCGCGAACCGGCTCATCATGCGGCGGTTTCTGCGCGACACCTGGGGTTTCGACGGCATGGTCGTCAGCGATTGGGCTGCGGTGCAAGAGCTCTGCGAGCACGGCCTGTGCGAGGACGAGCGCGAAGCGGCGTTCGAGGCGTGCTCGGCGGGAGTGGACATGGAAATGGCCACGCGCGCATACGCCAACCATGTCGAAGAGCTGGTCGAAACGGGCCGGCTGCCGCTCGATCTCGTCGACGCGGCCGTGCGTCGGGTCCTCTCTTTGAAACATCGGCTCGGGCTTTTCGAGCGCCCGTTCGTGTCCGCGCCGAAGCGAAGCGCGTGGCTCGCTTCCGACCACGTCGACATCGCGCGGCGCGCCGTCGTCGAAAGCGCCGTGCTCTTGAAGAACGACGCTGTGCTCCCGCTCACGTTGCCAGCGGCCGTCGCCGTGGTCGGGCCGCTCGCCGACGATCGGCACAACCAGATCGGGTGCTGGGCCTTCGACGGCGATCGAGAGGCGAGCATCACGCCGCTCGCGGCTCTGCGCGACCGGCTCGGGGCGGAGCGCGTACGCTACGCGCCGGGCATGCCCGACTGTCGTTCGGTCTCGCGCGAGGGCTTCGCTGCCGCCAAAGAAGCAGCCGCGCACTCGGACGTCGTGTTGCTGTTCCTCGGCGAGGACGCGATCCTGAGCGGCGAGGGCCACAGTCGCGCCTTTCTCGACTTGCCCGGGGTGCAGGAAGAGCTCGCGCACGCGCTCGCCGGCTGCGGCAAGCCGCTCGTCGTCGTCGTCATGGCGGGGCGTCCGCTCGTGCTCGGAGCGCTCGTGTCTCGCGCCGCGGCCGTGCTCTACGCTTGGCACCCCGGCACGATGACGGGACCGGGCCTGACCGAGCTGTTACTCGGCGAAACGAGCCCGTCCGGCAAGCTGCCGATTTCATTTCCGCGCGCGGTCGGCCAGCTGCCCATCTATTACAACCACAAGAACACAGGTCGT
>DASWGX010000465.1:0-3811 GCA_036393455.1 Polyangiaceae bacterium | reverse complement strand
TCGACGACGTCGTCGAGCCACTGCTACCACTCGAAGAGCTTCCGCTGCTCGTGCCACTCGAAGAGCTTCCACTGCTCGTACCGCTCGAAGAGCTTCCGCTGCTCGTGCCGCTCGAAGAGCTTCCACTGCTCGTACCGCTCGAAGAGCTTCCACTGCCGGTGCCGGTCGCCGAGCTTCCGCTGCCGGCCCCGGTCGAGACCCTGGTGCCGGCCGGATCCCAGTCGCCCTGATCGTCGCCCGAACAGGCGGCGCTCCCCGCGAGCGCGGCACCGACCACAACCACCGTGTGAAAGAGTTTTGTTCGCATATTGGTCCCTCGACTTTCGAACTGCCTGGGCACGCTCAAGAGCAGAACGCGTGCCAAGGCAGCGCCGCAGCGCGAGGGACGCGGAATACGACCGTCACAGGGGGTTTTTTGTGCCGCTTCGCTTGCGCCAAGCTGCGCCGGTCTGTGCCGCGAGCGCCTGTAGGGTCGCGGTCGCCTACTCGAGCAGCCGGGCCACGGCACGCCGGAGCTCGACGCGGAGGTCGGCCGCATGGGAGAGCCACGGGTAGTGCGCGGCCCCCGCGACCTCGACGTAGCGACCCTCGGGTACGAGCGCGGCGAGCTGGTACATCGGCCAGTTCGGTCGTCCAGAGCCGTGCGGAGCTCGAGCCTACGAAACCATGCGCGGATCAGAACGCAATCCAGCGCAGGACGAGCTCGTCGCGGTGCGCCTCCGCGCATGCGCCGGGCCCGTCGTACCCTTTCACGACCGCGCCGCCATCGACGACTTCGAGCGACGCTGCCCACGGCAGGACGACGCGATACGAGCCCGAGCCGCCGCGCCGCACGACCTTGAACTCGGCTCCGCGTTGCTCGCAGTCGAAACGCGCTCCACGCTCGCCGCGCGCGTCGCAGAGCTCGACGGCGATGGGCGCCTTTCCGTCGAGCATGCCGGCCGTCAACGTGACGTTCGCGGCGTAGTCGTAGTCGACCTCCGACCGCGACGCGCCGCGAGCAACGGCGTGGTTCTCGCGCAGGTACAACGGTACGTCGAAAAAGGTCGCGCGCTCTCGATACCAGCGCGAACCTTCGCGCGCCTCGCCGCTCTGCAGGTGTACCCAGCGCCCCGGCGGCAAGTAGTACTCCGCCTCCTCGTCGTGGAACACGGGCGCGACGAGCAAGCTCGGGCCGAGCATGTACTGTAGCTCGACGAAGCCCGAACCGGGGTCGTCGGGAAACTCGAGCAGAAGCGCACGCATCACGGGCACGCCGGTCTCGTGGGCTTCCAGCGCGGTCCTCATCAAGTACGGCATCAAGCTGCATTTCAGCTCGGTGAAGGCGCGAAGCACCGCGACCGCTTCCTCGTCGTAGTTCCAGGGCACGCGATACGAGGTGCTGCCGTGCAGGCGGCTGTGCGACGAAAGCAAGCCGAACGCGACCCAGCGCTTGTAGATGGGCGCCGGCGCCGCGTCTTCGAAGCCGCCGATGTCGTGGCTCCAGAAGCCGAAGCCGCACAGGCCCAGGGAAAGCCCGCCCCGCAGGCTCTCGGCCATCGACGCGTAGGTACCGTAGCAGTCGCCTCCCCAGTGAACCGGAAACTTCTGGCACCCGGCGGTCGCCGAGCGCGCGAACACGACCGCCTGTCCCTTGCCGCGGACTTTCTCGAGCAATTCGAACACGGTGCGGTTGTAGAGAAACGTATAGTAGTTGTGCATGCGCTCGGGGTCGGAGCCGTCGTGGTAGACGACCTCGGTCGGAATCTCTTCGCCGAAGTCGGTCTTGAAGCAATCGACGCCCATCTCGCACAGACGTTCGAGCTCACGCTGATACCACTCGCAAGCGGCGGGGTTCGTGAAGTCGACGAGACCCATTCCCGCCTGCCAGCGCGAACGTTGATACACGTCGCCGTTCGGTCGCATCAAGAGGTAGCCCTTCGCGGCTCCCTCGGCGAAAAGCGGCGAACGTTCCGCGATGTACGGGTTGATCCAGACGCAGATGTGAAGCCCGCGTTGCTTGAGCCGCTCGAGCATGCCTTCCGGATCGGGGAAGAAGCGCGTATCCCAACGAAAGTCGCACCAGTGATGCGCGCGCATCCAGAAGCAATCGAAATGAAAGACGTGGAGCGGCAGCTTTCGGTCGGCCATGCCCTGAATGAAGCCGCCGACGGTTTCCTCGTCGTAGTCCGTGAGAAAGGACGTGGTGAGCCAGAGCCCGAAGGACCAGGCCGGCGGCAGCGCCGGACGTCCGGTGAGCGCCGTGTAGCGCCGCACCACGTCCTTGGGCGTGGGGCCGAGCACGACGCAGTAGTCGAGCTCCTCACCCGGAACGCTGAACTGAGCGCGCGTCACCTGCTCGGTCCCGATTTCGAACCCGACCCTGGCGGGCGAATTGACGAGCACGCCCCAGCCGCGGTTGGTCAGGAAGAACGGCACGTCCTTGTAGCCCTTGTCCGAGCACGTACCGCAGTCGGCATTCCACATTTCGACGCACTGGCCGTTCTTGACCAGCGCGGCGAAGCGCTCGCCGAGCCCGTAGACGTTGGTGCCAGGGCGCAACGTCAACTGCTCGCGCGTGTGAAGCTCGCCGTCCTTGTTCATCAAGCCGAGCGCCTTGAAGGGGCTCTCGGTGATCACGGCTCCCGTGCGCGCGTCCACGAAGCTCATCTGCCATAGATTCTTCTGTCCGACGCGGAGCTCGAGATCGCCGCTCTTGACGACCAACACACCGTCCTCGGTCTTGGCGTCGAGCGGCTCCCCCGCGTCGGCGAGCTCGAAATTGGGTCCCCGCGGACGCCGGCCGAGCGCGTGGTGGAGTACGCGAATCCTGAGCACGTTTTCTGCCGGGGACGTCACGTGAACGTGGAAATTGTGGCAGTTGATCGCGCCCCAGCGCTGCTCGGTCATTTGCGAGCTCGCGTAGACGACCGCCCTCCGGTCCTCGGACACGACCTCGTCGATCAGGCGTAGAAAGATGGGTTCAACGCCCGGCAGCATGCGCCAGGCTCCGTCTCCGAATCGCATCGAAAAGCTCCGGCTGGGACGCGGGGACGTTGCCCCAAATTTCACCCGCGGCGCAACCGCCGACTACGATACCACCCGTGGTCTCGCGCCTGAGCCGTCGCGCCGTCGAGCTTTTCGTGCTGGCATTCGCTCTGATCGGCTTCGTCAGCGTGCCGCTCGGCGATCGAACGGGCTTTCAGCACCTCTACGCCGTGCTCTCGACGGACGCCGCGCTCCGGTTCGCCAGCGGGCTCCTCGAGGCGCTCCGCTCCGCGCGGGGAAAGCTCTTCGAAGCGCCCTCACCCGGCGGTCCAGCGGATCCGCGGAGCGGGCCGCGCCCCGAGCCTCCGGCACTCGAGCTCCGTACCGGCGCGGACGCCGGAGCTCCCGACGCCAGTCTCCGCTACGCGTCCGGAGCCTGAGCGCTCGGACTCACGGTTCGAGGATGCGGTGGATGACGACGGGGTTGCCGATGCCGTCGCCCGGCGCGGTGTCGGACACGACGAACACCGTATCGGCGTCCGGCACGGCACTCGTCGTCATGGTGCAGCTTTCGTAGAGCGCGACGAACGGCGTCACGACGTTCGCGCCGACGATGTCCGCGGGCGCTCGGTTGTAGGCTACTTGAAACGAAAAGTCCGTTTCCGTGCTCACCGACAAGAGCCCGGCGCCTTCCAGAAACTCGTCCATCTCGGCCCTGCCGGCGCCGCTGCTCATCACGATCACGACGCCCCCGGCTCGGGCGAAGTCGTCGATCGGGTCGGCCCAGGAGCTCCCTGCGTCCGCGAGGGCGCCGGCCGGCGCGTTCGGCTGATCGTAGACGATG
>DASWGX010000464.1:0-2129 GCA_036393455.1 Polyangiaceae bacterium | reverse complement strand
CCCAGCGGCCGATTCGCGCCGCCCGCGCTGCCGCCGCGAGCGGCGGTGGCGATGCGAGTTCGGGTTTGGCCCCCGTCGTGGGCTTGTGGCTAGCTCAGAGGGCACTTTTACCGATGTCAGGGCAAAGCGACCGGGACCTTGTGGACGCCGCGCGCGACGGCGACGTGGAGGCCTTCGGGACGTTGGTGCGACGCCATCAGCGGCGTTTGTTCCGCCTTGCGCTGCACCTTCTGCGCGACTCGGCGGAAGCCGAGGACGTCACACAAGAAGCGTTCGTCCGCGCGTACGGCGCGCTCGATCGTTTCGACGGACGCAGCGAGCCCTTTACCTGGATGTACCGCATCACGGTCAACCTTTCGCTCAACGTGATCCGCGCGCGCAAGCCGCGCCGCAATTCGACCACGCCCGACGACCCGCGCATCGAGGGGCTCCTGGTCGATTCACATCACACGACGCGCGATCCCGCGGCGCACACCGCCGATCGCGAGCTAGCCGTCGCCTTGTGCAGCGGCATCGACGAGCTGAGCGACACGCTGCGCACGACCTTGATCCTGGTGAGCATGGACGGGCTCAGCCATGCCGAGGCCGCCGAAGTCCTCGGCTGTCCCGAAGGCACGATCGCCTGGCGCGTGCACGAAGCGCGTCGCAAGCTGCGCGCGCACTTGGAGGCGGCCGGCCACGGCGAGCTCGCGGCGCTGGAGGCTTCGAAGTGACGTCCGATCACAACGACGAACTGCCGGAGCGCGCCGAGCGGTGGCTCACCCAGTGGACGCTCGACGAGGCGGTAGCGCCGGACTTCGAGAAACTGGCTCGGCGCGTCGAGGAGAGTCTGGGCGAGACGGCAATCGGCTCGACGAGCTCGGACCTTCTGGAGCCACCACTGCCCGGCAAGCCCGAGGAAGGCGAGCAGACACCGGTGGAAAGAGCCGTCGCGCTCGAGAAAGGAATCGAAAAGCCGGAGCGGGCTCGGCCCCCGAGCTCCTCGCGTTTGGCGGAGATGGCGCGCGCGTCGGTGAGCCGCCGCCGCGACGCGGACTCGCTCGACATCGTGCGGCAGAGCATGAGCCTCGCGCGGACGCCGTTGAAAGTAGCGAACGAGACCGGCCCGCGGAGCGTGCCTCTGGCGTCCGCCGAAACCGGCGGCGCTTCGACGGAAGCCGGCGCGGAGGCGAAGCGTCGCAGCGCGCCGGCAGGGCATCAGGTGCGGGACGGCCGTGGACCGGGAGCTGTGGCGTGGCTCGGACTGGGAGTCGGAGTGCTGGGCGTGGCCGCGGCAATTGCAATGTACGTTTCGCTCCAATCCAGGAGCCGGGGCGCGGCGGCGGAGGTGCCGCCGTCGGAGGAGCAGTTCGAGACCGTGCGGACGCCGCCCGAAACGCCGGCGGCCGAGGCCGAGCAGAAGCGCGCGCGCGCCGCGAAGGAGCCAATCGAACAGCACGACGAGAACACGACGAAGGAAGGCGCCGTCGCTGCAACGGACCTCGCCGATCTCCCGGCCGAACCGATCAAGAGCGTCGTATCCGTGCCGGCGCGGGGACGGGCGTCGGAGCCCGGAGCATCGAGGAAGACGCCGGAAAAAGTCCTCTTGGCCGAGGACCCCAGCCGAGCGACGGAAAGCTCGGAAGAGGCGGAAGCTCGGAACCCGAGCAGAGCGGTGCCGCTGGCAGTCGTTCCCGCACCGCTCCAACCCGCGGATGCTACCGGTTCCGAACGCCCGGAGGCGCCGTCGCAGGGCGCCGTGTTGGCGGCGCTGGGAACGGTGATGGGCAGTGCTCGGGCGTGCGTCGCGGGGCAGGATGCGCCGTCGCGCGCCGTCGTGGTCTTCGGTTCGAGCGGCCAGGTACAGAGCGTCAGCGTTTCGGGGCCCGCAGCCGGCACCCCCTCCGAGCAATGTATCGTGTCGGCACTGAGCGGCGCTCGAGTGGCACCGTTCTCTCGTCCCACGTTCACCGCGTCCGCGTCGATCAGGCCTTAGTCCCGACAAAGCGCGCCGCGAGGCAGACCAACTCCTCCTCCGTGGGCGGCGCCTACGCACGGCCCCTCCCACCGATCGAGACTGCAGCGCCCGCAGTCTTGATTGGAGGTGAGGCCGGGAGTGGTGAAGGCAGCAGGGGGCAGGGAGCGGGATG
>DASWGX010000463.1:0-9074 GCA_036393455.1 Polyangiaceae bacterium | reverse complement strand
CTACCCCGAGACGCCTCAGCCCAGAAATCGAGCGAGCCGCCGCGGGGTGGGTGGGCAGGCGACGCGCCTCGAAGTACCACGTGGGGAGCGGCGGCGAGCGACTCGTCAATGAAAGCGAAACGGAGTACTAGGCTCGTACGCGTGCTCACCAAGACCGTCTTCATCCCCGCGGGGCTCGTTGCCGCCGCAGCCGTCGGCATTGCCGCGAACGCGGCGGGTCTGTCGCGCGACGCAAGCTTTACCGCGGCGATCACGGCGCTGTGTGCCGTGTGGTGGGTGACCGAGCCGATCCCCATTCCCGTCACTTCCCTGCTGCCCTTCGCGCTGCTTCCGCTCGCGGGCGTCCTCGATCACGACGCCGTGGCGGGGGCGTACGGGCACACCTTGATTCTGCTCTTGCTCGGCGGCTTCATTCTTTCCACGGCGCTCGAAAAGTGCGGAGCGCACGAGAGGCTGGCGCTCGGCATGGTTCGGCTCGTCGGAGGACACGGCGGCCCGCGCCTGGTGCTCGGCTTCATGCTGGCGGCGGCCACGCTGAGCATGTGGATCTCGAACACCGCGACCACGCTGATGATGCTGCCGATCGCGACCGCCGTGCTCCAGCAGACGCGCGACGAGAAGCTCGCCCCGCCCCTCCTGCTCGGCGTCGCCTACGCCTCCAGCATCGGCGGCGTGGGCACGCCGATCGGAACGCCGCCGAACGTCATCTTCATGGGCGTGTACAGCGAGGCCACCGGAAACTCCTGGTCGTTTCTGCGCTGGATGCTGATTGGCGTGCCCACCGTCGTCGTTCTTCTGCCGCTTGCCTGGTGGAGCCTCACGCGACGTCTCGGAGCGTCCGAGCGGCTGCGGCTGCCCGTGCTCGGGCCGATGAAGGCCGCGGAGCGGCGCGTGCTCGCCGTGTTCGCGGTCACCGTGCTCCTCTGGATCTTCCGCACCGAGCCCTTCGGCGGCTGGACGGCCCTCTTCGGCGCCAAAGGCGTCGGCGACAGCACCATCGCGCTCGGAGCCATCGTGGCCATGTTCTTGGTTCCCGACGGCGAAGGAGACCGCCTCCTCGACTGGAAAACCGCGAACCGAATCCCTTGGGGCCTCTTGCTCCTGTTCGGCGGCGGCATCGCCATCGCGCGCGCCTTCGAGGAATCCGGGCTCTCGCTCGCCCTCGGCACACGCCTTTCGGCCGTCTCGAGCCTGCCGCTCCCGCTCATGGTGGCCCTGGTGTGCCTCGGCGTGACCTTCTTGACCGAAGTCACCAGCAACACCGCTACCGCGACGCTCCTGATGCCGATCCTCGCGGCTTCGGCCAAGGCGGCCGGCCTGAGACCGGAGCTCATCATGGTGCCGGCCGCGCTGAGCGCCAGCTTCGCCTTCATGCTGCCCGTCGCCACGGTGCCGAACGCGATCGTGTTCGGCACCGACCGAGTCACCACGGCGCGCATGGCGAGGGAAGGCTTTTTCATCAATCTGATGGGCGTCGTGGTGGTGACGCTGGTGACGTCGAGCGTGCTGCGGTGAGCGGACCCGGGAACGTCCGCAGCGATCTGCGGGACGACGAAGCCGAACGACTCGCCTCGCGGGCCCGGTCCACGGCCGGTGGGGGCAGCCAAGCCAACTCCACACTCGCGTGAACGCTACGTCCCGGCAGCGGAAATCCCACGGCGTCGAAGCGCTCACTTCCGAATACGTCGGTGACCGTGAAGCGCACGCCGAGGATGTCTTCGAAGCAGGAGAGGCGCGAGTAGACGTCGAGTGTGTACTCGCCGTCGATCACGATGAGCCCGGCCGGGTCCGCTACTCTGGCCGAGCGATAGGACTGGCGCAGACCGACTGCCGCCGCCGACAGCTCGAGCGGTAGAGCAGCGCTTCGCGTGGAGAGCTCGACGCCGTGGCGCGCCACCCAGCGTGACTGGAACGGAATCAAGTCATTTTCGAGGCCGCGGTCCGGGCTCGTGTCGCGCGGGTCGAGGAGCGCGACGGCAAGGTCGCTGGTGACGTGCGCGCCGAGGGCCAGGCCGAGCGCGATCTCGGCACCGAGGGTGCGCGCGCGGCCGACGTTGAAAGGCCGGAGGAAGCCGAGGCTCGAGCGACGAAAGCCGACGAGGTTCTGCGAGAGGCGGCCGAAGACGAAGGCGTCGAGCCACGCGTGACCCCAAGCATCGGAGGCGAGCACGCCGCGCGCGCCAGCGTCGAGGGTGTAGGCGATCTCCGGAGCGAGATCGGGCGTTCCGCGGACGCTCGCGGAAACGCCGTAGAGCTCGGCGAGCGTCGGGACTCGCACGGCTCGACCGGCGTTGGCAAGCAGCGTGACTTCACCGAGCGACAGGCTCGCACCAACGCGGCCGACGGCCTCGAGCACGCCGCACGCTTCGCCGCCGTCGGGGCCGCGCGTGGTGTGGCACGAGAGGCGCGCGATGCCGTGAAGGCCGAGCTCACGGGTCGGATCGATGCCCGGCGCCGCCGTCGCGGACAGCACCGTGCGCTGGGCGCGCAGACCGCCGGCGCCGTCCGAGTCGATGGCGAGGCGTTCCACTTCGTACGCGGTCGAGACCGTGAGGCGAGCGGCGTCCGAGATCGGAGCCGTGAGCCTGAGGCTCTCGGCGAAGCGCTCGGCGTCGAAACTGAGGCGGGTCCCGCCGAGCGATAGCTCCTGCGCGGGGTCGCTGAGCGACTGGCGCGCGGCGAGCAGGCTGCTCGTGAGCTCGAGGCGACAAGCGCGCGAGGGCAAGGACGGACACGGCGCGTACGCCGTGGTCCCGACGAGCCAGCGCCGAAAGCGCGCGCGAGCTCGCTCCGCGTGGATGGCGAGACCAGTCACGCCCTGTTCGCGATCGAGCCCGCCGAGCACGGTGCTCAGGCGAAGCCGCGGCGCGAGCGTCGTACGGCCGAGCGCCCACAGGTCGTACTGCGTGTGATCGGCATTGACGCGCTCGACGACGACGTCATCGGAAGGGACGAGGCGCGTGCCGCGATCGTCGGTGAAGCGGTAGTCGTTCCGAGCACCGTGATAGCGGAGCCCGATCAGCGCTCCGGCTCGCGTCCCCGCGGCGGCGGCACCGAGCCAGCCAGATTGCTCGCCATGGCTTCCGATGCCGACTCCGGTGCGAAACTCGGAGCGGCGAGGGCGGCGAGGTTCGAAGAAGACGGCGCCGCCGATGCCGAGCCGATCCGCGCGTTCCGGCGCGTTGCCGCGGAACACTTCGACGCGATCCAAGAGAAACACTGGCACCGACGCGAGATCCGCCGTACCGGCGACGTCGTCGTTGATGCGGATCCCCGCGACGTAGACCGGCAGCTGAGCCGCGGTCGCGCCGCGCACCGAAGCCGTGGCGGGGTCGATGCTCGAGCCGGTTCGCGTCACGGTGACGCCGGGCACGCGCTCGAGCAACGCCGCGGCGTCGACGCCCGGATCGTCGAGCTCGGGACCTTCGACGACCGTGGACGCCGCCGAGGCGTCCACGGTCGTGCTCGGCGGACCGCGTGTTCCCGCGACGGTCACTTCGATCGGCGCAGGGTCGTCTTCGGCTTGGACGGCGGACGCGACGAGGAGCACTGAGCCGGTGAGGCCGGCGGTCAAGCCGAGCTGCGCGGCGAGGCCGACGCCTGCGAGCGCCGCGGGTACCGCCGAAGGACGCCGCCGGAGCAGGGCCGTCACTCAGAAGGCCCTTTTGGAATCGATGAGGATCGTCACGGGGCCGTCGTTGTCGATGCGAACCAGCATGTGCTCGCGGAAGCGACCGGTCGAAAGCGCGACTCCGCGCCGTTCGATGCCGGCGCAGAAGGCGCCGAAGAGCTGGTGGGCGGGCTCCGGCGCCATGGCGCGGCTGAAGCTCGGTCGCCTGCCGCGCCGGACGTCGCCGAGCAGCGTGAACTGCGACACCGCCAGCACGGCGCCGCCCGCTTCGCGTACGTCCAGGTTCATTTTGCCCTCGACGTCGGGGAAAATCCTGAGGCCGATCACTTTGTCCGCGAGGGCATCGGCGTCTGCTTCGGTGTCGCCGGCGTCGACGCCGACGAGCACGCAGAGCCCGCGCTCGATCGCACCGACCGTTACTTCGGCGACCGAGACGGAGCACCGCTCGACGCGCTGAACGACGGCCCGCATGAGCCCCCGCCTAGCATGCGACTCAGAGCGGCGTGAAGCTCAAACCAAGAGCTCGCCCACGGTCGTCGAAACGAGCCCGCCGCCGCCGCCGAACTCGGCGAGGTCCAGCCCCACGCCGCGGAGCATCGTGAGCAGGACTTCGCTCGTGTTGTTGCGGGAGCCGCGATGGTGAATACCCGGGTACACGAGGGAGCCGCCGGCGCGGCCGGCGACGAGGATGGGAAAGTCGGTGATGCTGTGGGCCGCTCCGTCCGCGCAGTCCGACGTGCAGAGGATGGCGCTGTTGTCGAGCAGGTTCGTCCCGTCGACGCCGTCGGGCGTGTTCTTCAGAACCTGGAGCAATACCGCAAACTGCTCGATCGTGAAGATGGTGGCGGCGTCGATGACGTCCTGCGTGGCGGCTCCGTCGTGGGACAGGTCGTGGTGTCCGCGGGTGGCGCCGACTTGCCAGAACACGGTACCGCCCACGCTGCCGCTGAACAGGATCGAGAAGACGCGGGACATGTCGCAGGCGAGAGCGGTGGCGATGAGCCCGCTCATCGCCTGCATGCGTTCGGCGATCGGTTCGTCACTGCCGGAACCCCGGATGTCGCCTGGATCCTCCACCGCGTCGCACGAAACCGTGGAGACCGTGTCGAGCCGCGCCTCGATCTCGCGGATGTTGGTGAGGTGCTGCTCGAGTCGCGCGCGGTCCCTCGTGCCGACTCTGGCCTCCAGGCTCTGGATGTCTTGGGCCACGCCGTCGAGCACGCTCTTTCTGAGCGCGAGCCGCACGTCGTTGAGCGACGTGTCCTCCCCCGGATCGAGAGCTCCGAACAGACGCTCGTAGAGCGCGCTCGGCTCGTATTCGGGCGGATTGAAGTTGTCGGGGCCGTTGTGGGACAGGTACTGGAGCGTCGTGCCTTCGCTGCGCGCGACGCGGCTGGAGATTCCGATTTCGAGCGACCGGTACGGGGTGGCTTGGCCGAGCACCTCGGCGGCCACCTGATCGACACTGGGCGCGCTGAACGTGGAACGGTAGTTGGCGTTGCCCGGATCTTGCTCGATGTATTCCGCGCCCGACAGGATGCCGACGGTGCCGTTGTGGTGTGCGCGCGAGCTTTCCCGGAGGCCGACGTCGAAGCCCGTCACGACCGAGACGTATTCCTTCACGCCGGCCGTGACGAGCGGTTCGAGCTGCGGCGAGGGAGCCCAGTCGGCTCCCGTGTTGGTCGGGTTCCAGCGCGCCGCTTCCACGCCGCGCCCGTTGCCGAAGAAGAAGACGCCGAACCGCCGGATGACGTCCGCCGGCTGCGCGAAAGCGGTCCCCCGGCTCGGCACCATCGCCTCGAGCAGCGGCAGCCCCAAGACGACGCCCGCGCCGCCAACGCTGCCTTTCAAGAGATGTCGTCTGCTCAAGCGTACCCTGGGCATGGCCGTCCTCAATCGAGCGCGCCTACGACGCGAAACGCGGGGTGAACGATCATCGCGTGCAGAAGCTCCCGAAGCTGATGCCCGGAGGCCGTGAACGACGTCGCGAGCTCGGCGAGCACCGGCTCGGCATTGGGCTGTTCCAGCGTGCCGGAGGCGTGCCGGTAGAGCGTTCGCACCAGGCAGGCGCTCACGCGCGGGTCCTGCGACAGGACGGTGCCAAGCTCGACCGGGCCATCGAACACGCTCGCCGGATCGTCGGGATGAAGCTGGCCGCTCGCGTCGATCGGCGCGTCGTTTTCCATGGTTCGGTAGCGGCCGATGGCGTCGAAATTCTCGAGCCCGAGGCCGATCGGATCCATCAGCGCGTGGCATGACCCGCATGCCGGGTCCGCCGAGTGCACCGCCAGCCGGTCGCGCGCTGTTCTGGCGTCGGGGCCCGGCTCGGGCAGCGTGGTGATCACCGTGGGCGGCGGCGCCGGGACGCCCTGACACAAGAGGACTTCCCGCACGAACTTGCCGCGCAGCGTGGCGGACGTCGAGGATTCGTGCGCATAGAGGGACAGCAGGCTCGCGTGGCCGAGCAACCCCGCTCGTTCGCCGTCCGCGGGCAGCTCCACGCGGGAGAACCCCTCGCCCGGCTGCGCGGGAACCCCGTAGAGGGCGGCCAGCTCCGCGTTCACGTAGGTAGCGCGCGACGTGAAGAGCTCGCGAAAATCGCCGTTGCTCGCGAAGCTCCAGTCAGCGGCGGCGCGCACCGTTTCCTCGCGCATGGCCTGCTTGAGAGCGTCGGTGAACTCGGGAAACAGCTCGGTGAGCTTGCCGAGCGTCGCAAGCCCGGAAAGGCCCAGGTACTCGCCGTAGAACCCCTCGACGGCGCCGACCGCGCGCGGCGCGCCGAGCAGGCGGTCGACGTGCGACGCGAGCGATGCGTTCACCGTGCCGAGGCTCGCGGCATCGAGCAGCGTGTCATCCGGCGTGGTGCTCCAGAGCGCGTAGGACAAGCGCGACGCGAGCTCGTATTCATCGAGCGTTCGAACCCGCGCATCTTCCGGGCTCGGCGTACCGAGCTCGACTCGGTAGAGGAAGTGCGGCGACTGCAAGATGCCGGCGACGGCGTAGCCGAGCCCTTCCCACGCATCGCCGAGGCCCGTGGCACCTTGGGCGGCGACGCCGACGAAGCGCGCGAGCTCCGCTGCCGTCAAGGGCCGCCGGAACGCGCGCAAGCCGAGGCGACCGAGGAATTGCTCGGCGCAGCCGGCCTGGGCTGCGTCGCAGCCGGTGATGCTTTGCCTGAGCGCCTCGTCGCCGAGCAAGGCTTCTGCCACGCGATACGCAGCTTGCTCGTAGAGCTCCGTCGCGCGCGGCGAGAGCGCGAGGTTCGTGCCTCCAATGGCGGTGAGCCCGTTCAGGCGCGTATCGGCTTCGAGCTCGAGCGCCGGAAGGGATTCCACCTGGAAGACGTCTTGCACCGAGTTCTCGTATTCCACGGTGCTCAACCGTCGGAGCGCGGGTCTGCCGAAGTATGCGGGACCGGTGTCCCCTCCGCCGCCAGCACCGCCGCCAGCTCCCGTCGCGGCGCCACCGCCCGTACCGCTCGTCGTGGCCCCTGCGCCGCTCGATGTCGTCGTGGCTCCCGACATGCTTCCGGAAGCGCCGCTGTCGATCGTCCCCTGGCACGCGGTGACAGCGCCGAGCGCGCCGCAGCACACGACGAGCGCCGGCAAGGCACGGCGAGAGTTCGAGCGCACGCTCTCAGTCACGATACAACCCCGTCTCAACTATCATCTCTCGGGTTATCGGGCAATGTAGGTGTCGCAGGGAGGTGGCGTACGGACGGCGCGAAGCACCGGACCCGAAATGCCGTGGCCCTGCGACATCGGACCCGACGTTCGTAGTGCCTTTTAGGACTTTTCGCGTGTCAGTGAGATCGAGAGAATGCATGCGATCGAATCGGTTTCTCGGTGACATGACCGGACAACCCCGTCTCCCGGCGAGATGCTCGAGTTACCGGTAGACCGATTACACCGATTCAGCTCGCGGGCTACCACCCGAGACCCGGAACTCGAAATGGCCTACCCTCGAAAGCTCGAAGCCTCCGGACCATGAATCTCCAAGCCGTCGCAAACTACCACTGCCACACCGGAGAGAACCCGCTCTACCATCCCGAAGAAGGCAAGATTTACTGGGAGGACATTCCCGCGGGCCGCTTGTTTCGCGCGGACCACGCGAGCGGCCGT
Source organism: Polyangiaceae bacterium (assembly GCA_036393455.1). GTDB lineage: Bacteria > Myxococcota_A > Polyangia > Polyangiales > Polyangiaceae > DASWGX01. Next base: position 1,322 of record DASWGX010000463.1, on the reverse strand, counting down.
CACGAGTGCTTCCACGAAGGCGATGTCGTCGGCGGCTTCACGTTCCAGGCGGACGGCTCGCTCTTGCTGTTCGAGGTCGATCGCATCGCGCGGCTCCGCGACGGCGAGCGCACGGTGCTCGTCGAGGGCATCGACGCGGACATGGAGCGTTTCAACGACGTCATCGCCGACCCGGAGGGGCGCGTGTACGCGGGAACGATCGGGAAGACCAATACGAGCGGAGGGCTCTACCTGATCGAGCGCGACGCGAGCGTGCGTTGCTTGTTCAAGGGGTCCGGTTGCGCCAACGGCATGGCTTTCACTCCGGAGCTCGACCAGTTTTATTGGACGTGCTCGACGCGCCGCAAGATCTACCGCTTCCGCTACGACCGCCGAACCGGCGAGCTTTCCGAGCGGCAGGACGTCGTCACGGTCGAAAAAGGAGAGGGCGTCCCGGACGGCCTCGCCGTCGACCTCGACGGCAATCTGTGGAGCGCGCGCTGGGACGGCCACGGCATCTTCAAGTACGCACCCGACGGCAAGCTGCTCGAAAAGATCGATTTTCCCGTGGCCAAGGTGTCGAGCGCCGCCTTCGGCGGACCCGCCTTCGACGTGCTCTACGCGACGACGGCCGGCGGATCGCCGTCGTCCGCGAGCGCGGACGGCACGCTCTATCGCCTCGACGTTGCCGCCAAGGGCCGCCCCGAATTCCGCTCGGAGGTTTTGCTTGGCTAGCGCGAGGGCGACGCGCATGACGCGCGCTACCTTCGCTCTCCCCCTCTTCGGCTGCCTCTACACGCCGCGAATCGCGCTACTCGCAGCCGAGGCGTTCGTAGCCGATCGCGACGTCGTCGTAGAAAATGGCGTTGCCGACGCCACCGCCGTAGCTCTCCCAGCCGAACGCGATTCTGGTCGCATCTTGGGGCAACATGCCGTTGCCGGAGTGCCAATCGGAACTCTCCGCGGCGTCCACCGCGGGGCTCCCGTCGACCCACGCCTGGACGGTGTTCGTCATGAAATCGAATCGTCCCTCGACGCAGACCCACTGATTCGCGGTGGGCGCGGTGCACAGCGCGCATTCGACGAACGGGTTCGGCGACAGCCCGTCGCCGTCGGCGCTCAAGTTGGCGTGATAGAATCCGGCCTGGCCGCCCAGCCGCACTTCGGTGCTCTGATCGGTGCCGCTTTCGATGAAGGTGACGTGGCCCTCCCAGTTTGCGTCTTGGTACTTGAGCCAGGCGCGAAAGTAGACGTTCTCGGCCGGGAATACCGACGTGTTCACGAAGAAGGCGTGGTCGTTGGAGTTCGAGCCGGCGACGACCTTGACGGAACGACTGCCGCCG
>DASWGX010000462.1:0-5881 GCA_036393455.1 Polyangiaceae bacterium | reverse complement strand
TTGAGGAAGCGGGGCCCGGCGATCTCGACCTTTTCGTACAGCTCGCCGAGCTCCAAGTGCTCGGCGACGGCCCTTGCCACGTCGCGCGGCGAGCGCTTGAGCTCCTTGGCAAGACGAAGCGCGGCGTCGGCTTGAAAGTCCGCGTGCGCCGAACGATGGACCGCCGGGTCGGCGTGCTCGTGCTCGGGCCCGAGGGCGCGGCCCAGAGCAGCCGATAGGCTTTTGCGCAGTGCCGCTTGTAGATCGGTCATCGAAAGCTACGCCCGTCCGGAACCCGAGCCGGAGCGTGGAAAGCGCCGGCAGTCTGCCGAAACGCGACCGCTGAAACAAGCGCCGGCGCGAGCGAGGGATCAGCGCCCCGGGCGCGCTGCCGCCGGCGCGCGAGCAAGTAGGGTCCATTTTTCAGCCCGAAGAAAGCGCTCAAGCCCGGGCTCGAACGGGCGATGGTCGATCTTCGCGTCGCGAAGGACCTCGCGGCGACACCCGCGGCGCCGGGCGCTACGAACGCTGGAGCTCGTACAGCGCGGGCGGCTTGTGCCGCCGCCACGGCGAACGAACGCCGCTTTCGAGCTTGCGATAGACGGGCTCGCTCAATCGGATCCCTTCGCCGCGGCCCATGAGAAACGTTTGATTCACCGCGCGGCCGACGATGTCGACGCGTCCGTTCCACTCGAGCTCTCGTTCGAGCACGCGCCCGAGGTGAAGGTTTGCGCAGAACCCCAGGGCGAGCCCGTGCCGGGCCGCGATCTCGGAGACTTCGGAGGCGAGCGCGACCACGACCGCAACGGCCTGCCGCGCGAGATCCGCGCTGAACACCAGCAGACACCCGTCCCCCATGAACTTGACGACGCTTCCGCCCGCCGCGCCGCAGCGTTCGACGCAAACGGCGTAGTAGTCGTCCAAAAACGCTGCGACGCCTTCGTCGTCCTTGACCTGAAAGGCACGTCGGTAACCCGCCAGATCGATCGCGACGAGCACGAGCTCGCGCGCCTTCCACTCCGTTTTTCGCCTTTGGCCTGCCGCCGTACGATCCCCCGAGAAACGCGATTCAGAATGATTCATTTGGCCTCTCCAATCAGCTTTGCGCTTGAAAAAGAAGCGGGAGTGTCTCCCGCGGGTCCCGGGCCGCGCGGTCGAGCCGCCTTGCCGGGATACCCTGTGCTGGATGAAAGGACGCGAGGATAGCACTTCTTTTCGTGACTTTCCGGGGCAGCGTGGCCTAGCTAGCGTGAACGGCGTGGCTTTCGGTTCTTCCCTCGAGTTTGGTCGGAGCTCGGCCGAGGTATTCGTTCCCGACGGTACGGACTCCCAGTCGGCGCTCGCGCGCACGACGTACCTCGGCGTGGGCGCGCATGCGGACGATCTCGAGATCATGAGCGTCGAGGCGATCCTCGCCTGCTTTGGTCGAGCCGACCGGTGGTTCACCGGAGTCGTCGTGACCGACGGCACCGGAGCGCCGCGGAGCGCGCGCGATGCCGTGCCGTCGACCGGCGAGCTTGCCAGGGCTCGGCGCGCGGAACAGAGGAATGCAGCGCGCATCGGCGAGTACTCCGCTCAAGTTTTCCTCGACTACTCGAGCGCGAGCGTGAAATCCGGCGAGGAGGCCGTCGTCTCCGATCTCGAACGACTCCTCACCGCGTGTGCCCCGAGCGTGGTCTACGGTCACAACTTGGCGGACGAGCACGACACGCACGTCGCCGTCGCACTGCGGTTGCTCGAAGCCTGTCGCCGGCTCGACGTCGCGCAGCGGCCGGAGCGCGTGCTCGGCTGCGAAGTGTGGCGCGACCTCGACTGGCTTCCGGCCTCGACTCGCGTGAAGCTCGACGTTTCCGATCACGAGGCGTTGCAGGAAGCGTTGCTAGGCGCGTTCGCGTCGCAGCTTGGGGGCGGCAAGCGCTACGACCTCGCCGCTCTCGGGCGGCGCCGCGCCCACGCCACTTTTTGCCACAAGGACGCGCCCGACGGCGCCCGCGGCCTGGTCTACGCGATGGACCTCACGCCGCTCATCGGCGCAGCGCCGGAGTCCGTCGCGGGCTACGTCGCCCGCTCGATCGACGAGTTTCGAAACGACGTCCTGGCGCGGCTCGCCAGGCTCTCGCGATGAAACTGCTCATCGCGCCGAACGCCCTGAAGGGAAGCCTGAGCGCGCCCGACGCCGCCGAAGCGATTCGGGAGGGGGTCTCGCGCGCCTGCCCGAACGCCGAGTACCGCTTGCTTCCGGTCGCGGACGGAGGCGACGGCACGGCGGAGGTGCTGGGGCGCGCGCTCGGCGCCGAGCACGTCGAGCTCATCGTCGAAGACCCACTTGGACGACCCGTGCGCGGCGCGTTCCAGTGGCTCGCAGGGACGCAAACCGCGGTGATCGACGTAGCGACGGCGTCGGGCTTGAGGCTGCTCGCCGTGACGCAGCAAAACCCTTTGTTTTCCAGCAGCCACGGGACCGGACAATTGATGCATGCCGCCATCGAACGCGGTGCGCGCCGCATCGTGCTCGGGGCCGGCGGCAGCGCCACCGTCGACGGCGGTGCCGGCCTGATGCAAGCGCTGGGAGCGACGCTCGCCGACGAGGACGGGGCGCCGGTCCCGCGCGGAGGCCGGGGTTTGCTCGCTCTTCACAGGCTCGACGTAACCCCGCTCGAACGCCGGCTCGCGAACGTCGAGCTCGTCGTGCTCTCCGACGTCAAGAACCCGCTGCTCGGTGCCGAAGGCGCGGCCGCGGTGTTCGGCCCGCAAAAGGGTGCCGACTCGAGCATGGTCACCGACCTCGAGTGCGGGCTGTCCCGGCTTGCCGACTTCATCCTGTGCGGCAAGGGCGTGCGCATCCACGACACTCCGATGGGGGGCGCCGCGGGAGGCATCGCTGCGAGCCTCCGCGGCCTGTTCGGGGCGCGGCTGGTGCCGGGCATCGATTGGGTGCTCGACGCGATCGACTTCGACGCCGAGCTCGACGGCGCTTCCTGGGTGATCACCGCCGAGGGCCATCTCGATAGTCAGACGCTGAGCAACAAGGCGCCCTTCGGCGTCGCTCGCCGGGCGCGGGCGCGCGGCGTGCCGGTGGTCGCGCTCTGCGGCGGCGCGGACGACGACCCGGCCGTGCTCGCCCCCTTCGACGTCGTGTTGCCAATCTGCCGCCGGCCGGTGCAGATTGCCGACGCGCTTCGCCTCGGGCGGCCTTGGCTCGTGCTGGCGAGCGAACAACTAGGACGGCTCATTCGCGTGTATCGAGGTACCGAGTGTTGATACGTCGTTCCAAACGACCCGCACCGGCGTTTCTCCTGCATGCTCTGTGGCTTTGCGCTTGCGCCGCGGCGCGTCCCATTCCGCAAGGAGACGGCAGCTACCGACTCGAGTGCACGGCGGGACTCGCAAGCTGCGCCAACCGAGCCGCCGCCGTGTGCGGCGATCAGGGCTACTACGTCGTCGAAGGCTCGGAGTGGCCCAAGGTCTACGGCTCTCCCGACGGCGAGCAGGTAGCCGTGGATCGCAGCGAGATCGTGTTTCGCTGCGGCAACCGAGAGAGAGAGGTCGTGCTACCGAGCACGCGACCGCCGCCGCCGCCCGAACCCACGCCGCGGGCGCGACCCGCGAAGCCACCGTCGCCCGCTCCGAAACCGGAACGGCTCTGCACGCCTGGGGCGACGCAAAGCTGTGTCGGGTCCGGTCGCTGTTCCGGCGGCCAGGCGTGCCTGCCCGACGGTAGCGGTTTCGGTGTGTGTGACTGCGGGCCTCCGGCGGCTCCCGAGGAGACTCCAGAGCCCGGTCCGGTGCCTAAAATCGAAAGCCCCTACTGACGGCGTCGAGCGGAGCGACCTAGCCGACGGCCCGCCGCGGCCGTCCGACGCCTTGATAACACAGTCCCGCGTCGGTGACGGCTTCCGGCACCAGGGCGTTGCGGCCGTCGAAAACCCAGCGGCCCCGCATCAGCTCTTTGATGCGCGAGAGGTTCGGGGAACGGTACTCGTTCCATTCGGTCGCCACGACCAGCGCGTCGGCGTTTTTGCAGGCGTCGTACTCGTGCTCGAAGAGCTCGACCTTCTCGGCGATGCCTCGCTCCGAGAGCCACCGGCGCGCAGTGTCGAGTGCCTGCGGATCGGTACCCCGGACCCGAGCCCCAATCGCCACGAGCCCCGCGATCAGCTGGAGCGCGGGCGCCTCGCGCACGTCGTCGGTGCGCGGCTTGAACGCCAGACCCCAGATGGCGATGGTCTTGCTCGAAAGGTCGCCGAGCTCTCGCGCGAGCGCCTTGAGCATGCGCTCCACGGGCCCGTGGTTCGCGTCCACGGCCGCCTGAGAGACCTTGAGCTCGATGCCGAGCTCGCGCCCCGTGGTTACCAAGGCTTTGAGATCCTTCGGAAAACAGCTGCCGCCAAAGCCGAGTCCCGGATAGAGAAAGTGCATGCCGATACGGCGATCCGAGCCCACGGCGAGGCGAACGTGCTCGACGTCGCCGCCGGAAACCTCGCATAGATGAGCGATCTCGTTCATGAACGAGATCTTGGTGGCGAGGAGCGCGTTCGAAGCGTACTTGACGATTTCGGCGCTCTTCGGGCTCATGCGCTGAATGCGGTTGCGCTGGCGATTGTACGGGGCGTAAAGGCGCGACAGCACCTCGAACGCTCGGTCGTCGTCGGTGCCGACGACGACGCGATCGGGTTTCATGAAGTCGTTGACGGCGTCCCCTTCCTTCAGAAACTCGGGGTTGCTGACCACGCTGATCCTGTGTTTCGCATGCCGCGCCACCACCGCGGACACGCGCTCGTTGGTCCCGACGGGCACGGTGCTCTTCAGCACCAACACCAGGTCGTCGTGCGCGGCCTTGGAGGCGTCTTCGGCCACCTTGAGCACGTGGCTCAGATCAGCCGAACCGTCTTCGTTCGGCGGCGTACCGACCGCGATGAACGCCGCGGAGGCGCCCTTCAGCGCGGCGCTGAGGTCGGAGCTGAATTCGAGCCGTTCGGGCCAGTTGCGCTGCACGAGTTCCTGAAGGCGGGGTTCGAAGAACGGCACCTGGCCTGCGCGCAGTTTGTCGAGCTTCGCTTCGTCCACATCCACGCACACTACTTCGGTGCCCGAATCCGCGAAGCAGGCGCCCGCGACGAGGCCCACGTAACCAGTCCCAATCACGGCAATTTTCATATCGCCCGGACTAGCCGCTATCAGCACGGGAGTCGAGTCCCGTCGCGCGCGCCTTGCGCTACAGTAGCCCGACGCGGCCACGCGGCGCTCGGCCTCCTTCCTGCGCCTCGGGCCACCCCCGTCGAGTGCTCATTCGGTTTTTTCCCAGGTCTCCAGCACGTCGCCGCTCCGCGGTCCGGCGTGCGACGCTCGCCCTCCCGCTCTTGCTCGCTCCGCCGACCTTCGTCACGCTCGTCGCTTGCGAGTCCGAGCCGTCGGGCGCGTCGATCCCCGCGCCAGCGACGGAGTCCGCGTCCGCGTCGGCGCCGAGCCCCCGTGCCCCGGTTTCGAGGCCACCAGTCGAGCCGGCGCCGCCGGCACCGCCGGGAGGGGACGCCGGGACGCCGCGCCGCGCCGAACTCGTCGTCGCGGCAGGAGGCGACGTGAGCCTGGCGCGTGAATGCGGGCAGGAAATCTTGAAGAACCCGGAGTACGATCCGCTCGCGGCTTTGTCGCGCTGGTTCGGACCGAGCGACCTCGCCTTCGTCAACCTGGAGTCACAGCTCTCCGAGCAGGGCGGGGTGACACAGCATCCGCTCAATCGCCTGGTGTTCACCGGACCGCCGGGCGGCGCCGAGGTGCTCGCGAGAGCCGGCATCGACGTCGTGTCGCTCGCCAACAATCACGCCTGGGACTACGGGCGTGCCGCGTTCCTCGAGACGCTCGAGCGCCTCACGGCGGCCAAGGTGCGCTTCGCAGGCGCTTC
>DASWGX010000461.1:0-5231 GCA_036393455.1 Polyangiaceae bacterium | reverse complement strand
ATCAAATGCCACGTAGCGCCGCATGCCACCGAGATCGCTGGCATGTTCGCGGTGCTCACGCGCTTGCGCAGGCCGAGTCCCGACCGCTACGACAAGCCGCTCCGAGGCATCGTCAGTGAGCTCACCGTCCTCGAAAAGATGGACCTGTACGCGAAAGGGACGGCGCCGGCTCGTCTCGACGACGAAAGCGCGAAGGTCTTGCGCTCGGCGGTCGACCTCATCTACCACGAGAGCGACACCTACCCGATCTACGAAGGGAGCCTCGGCGCGAGCCCGCGAGAAATGCGGACGGTGTTGCTCGACGCCGCTCAGGACACTCACTACCAATGCCTATCGCCGTTCGCCGTGCTGGAAGAGCTCGACCGGCTGTGCGACAAGACCAGCGAGTATGCCTGGCTTCAGGAAGAGCGGTTGCCGGGCGGCTACCACGATCACGAGCTTTTTCGCGTCGAGCTGCGCGAGCGCTTGCTCACCACGTTGGAGGACGAGTTTCGCGTGGCGAGCGGGCTGGTGGATGAAACACGCTACAATGACCTGTTCGATCGCTACGTGACACACGTGAGCTTCTGGGTGAAGGGGGAGAAGCTCAGAAATTCCCTGACCGGCGAGTACGAGGACCCCGATCAACGCCTGATGGACGAGGTGGAGGAGCTGCTTGGCAGCCCGGACAAGCCGGAGCAGTTGCGCCATTCGCTCATCAACACGATCGCCGCATGGGCTATCGATCATCCGGACGAGAGCATGAACAACGCGAGTATCTTCGCCGGCCATATTCGGCGCATGCGTGACGCCGTGTTTCGCGAGCGGCACAGCGCCGTTGCCAAGCTCTGCCGGGACGTCGTGGTTCTATTGCGCGAAGAGGGCGCTGGCCTGAGCGAGTCGCAGAACGTCGCGGCGAACCAATGCGTGAAAGAGCTCTGCGGTCGCTTCGGCTACGAACGCGTTTCTGCCGGTGACGCGGCGGTAGCGCTTTCTCGCGAGCGCTTTCGCGACGTTCTCGCTTGAGCAAAGTCCCCCTCGGATGGAGGCACGGTGACGCGTTCGGCATCGACAAGTCCGGCGCCGGCTCGAGTGCTCGGGCGCGTCGCGCTCTTGTGCCTCGGACTGAACGGCATCGTCGGTGTCGGGATTTTCTTCGCGCCGAGCGAGGTAGCCGCCGCTCTACCCGGCGCGCGCGGGCTCCTCGCCTACGTCGGCACCGCGCTGCTTCTGGCGCCTGTGGCCGCCGTCTACGCTCGCCTCGGCTCGCGCTTCGACGAGGACGGCGGGCCCTACATTTGGGCGCGCGCCGCCTTCGGCCGCGGGGCGAGCTTCGGCGTCGGATGGATGGCCTACGTATCTGCGGTTTTCAGCAGCGCGGCCGTGGTCGCGGGCCTCTCCGGGCACCTCGCGTCCTGGCTCGGCCTGAGCGGGGCGGGCGCGCGTGTGCTCGGCATCGCGCTCGTGGGCGTGCTCGGCGCGCTCGTGGCCACCGGGCTCAAGCCGAGCGCGCGCATCTGGACGGCGCTCACCCTGCTCAAGCTGTTCCCGCTGCTCCTTTTGGTGGCGGCATTCGCGGCGCTGGGGCCGTCCGCCATCGCCGAGACGCCGGTGCCGGCGAGCGAAGCCGGCGACTGGCTGAGAGCGATGCTGATCGTCGTCTTCACGTTGCAGGGTTTCGAGATCGTGCCCGTCGTGGCCCGGCGAGCGTCACACTCGCGGCATTCGGTGCCATGGTCGACGGCGGGGGCGCTCTTGCTTTCGGCGTGTCTCTACGTGCTGTTGCACGCCGCGTGCGTCGCGGCTCTGCCGAACTTGGCGTCGAGCTCGGCGCCCTTGGTCGATGCGGCGGCAGCCCTGGGCGGCGCGCGGCTCGCGAGCGTCGTCGGCGCCGGCGCGACCGTTTCGGCGCTCGGCATCGCGTTCGGCATGTTCGCGATCACGCCGCGCTACCTGTGCGTGCTCGGGAGCTCGGATGCATTCGGCCCGCGCTGGGCTCGCGAAAGCGATCGCGGCGTTCCCGGTCCGGCGCTCGGCGTGACGTTGTGCGCGATCGCCGTGCTCGTCGGTCTCGGCGAGCTGGGCGAGCTGTTCGCGCTCTCGAGCATCGCCGTGATGGTGCAGTACGCTGCCTCTGCAGCCGCGCTCGGGAAGCTCTCGTGGCAGCACTACCAGGGGTTCAGTCGCGCGGATCTCGTGGCGGTGGTTCTGGTCGCCTTCGCTATCGCGTTCCTCGTTCCCGCCGCGACGCCGCGCGAGGTCGGCATCGCGGTCGGGGTGCTCGGCGTTGGTTTCCTGCTGTACCGGCTGCCGCGGGGTCGCTCGACTGGCTTGCCTTCATAGGCTCTGCAACAATTTGCGGCATGCGCTTCCCGTGGGCCGACCGCCGCGCGCTGGCCGCGTCGTTCGTCATGCACACCGCCGTGCTCGCGGGCGCGGGCGCCGCCTACCGATTCGCTCGCGCGGACTCGCCCGAGGCGCCATTTCGGGAGCTCAGCGTCGACCTGCTCGAGGCTCCCAGCGCGTCACGGCGCGGAGCCGGCACAGCCGCCCGCACCGAGCTACCCGCGTTTCGCGATCGACGCGCAGGAAATCACGAGCCGCGCGCCGATCGCGACGTTCCTGGACGCGGCGGCGACGGTCGAGCCGAGCTGCCCCCTATCAATCTCGTCGACCGCGTCGATCACCGCACGCTCAGCAACGAACAGCTCAACCGCTTCGACAGAAGCCAGGTGCAACGGCTAAACACCGCGGCGCGCCGGCGCTCGCGGGACGACAGGCGCGCGACGCCGAACCCGATGCGGCTCTGGCTCGTATCCACCGGTTCAGGCACGCTCGCCAGGCGACTATCGAATCAGCCTCGAGCCGCATCGCGTGGTGCGGCCGACGGAAGCGTCGAACGATGGCGCGGCTCGGACGCCCATCGCGCCGAAGCGCACCTCCGCTGGGGGCCCGGAGGCGAAGCGTTCGCGCCGGGTGCCGACATCGCGACCCGCGCCCTCGGAGACATGGAAGGCCGTGACGCCGTCAGCAGGAGCCGCGCGGCTCGTGTGCTGATGGCCCGACCGCTCGTACCCGCTGCTCGCGCCGCCGTACCGGCCGTGTCGCGGGGTAGGCCCGAAGACACGCGCGAGTCGGCGCAGGAAGTAAACCAAACCGTTCGCGCCCTCGTGCAGTCGAGCGCTCTCGCGGCGCGCCGCGGCGCCGGCCGGGGTGGACAGCCGGGGCCCTCCGAACCGGCGCTCGACGGCACATCGCGCGGTGCATCGCGCGCACTACCGAGCGGGTCCGGCGCCGGCCGCGGCAGCGAGATCGGATCCGATCCGCGCTTTTTCGACTACTTCGAGCGGCTCAAGGACAGCGTCGAGTGGCGCAGCGCATTTCCGCGTTGGGCCATCGCCCGCGGCCTGGGTGGCGTCGTCGTGACGGGCCTCACCTTGACGCCGAGCGGGCGGCTCACGTCGCTCCATATCGTTCGCTCGAGCGGCTTCGCCGAGTTCGACCGCAACGTCCTCGACGCGATTCGCGAGGCGAGCTTCCCCCCGCATCCCCCAGAGCTTTCTCGCGCGCTCGGCAATCGCCCTCTCACGGTTCACGTCGCATGGGACGCGACGAACCCCGCGGTGGGCCGTGAAGGGCCGGGCCCGGGCCAGCGCGGCGCAGGACCCTAACGTCGTCTCGCGGATCCCTTGCCGCCGAGACGAGCGGTGGCTTGGGCGAGCGGCGGCTTGACAGTGGCCAAGCGCCGAAACCATAGTCGGCGCGACTCGCCGAAGTAGCTCAGCCGGTTAGAGCACGCGCTTCATAAGCGCGGGGTCGACGGTTCAAGTCCGTCCTTCGGCACTCGGAATCAGCATCAATAACGCTGGTTTCGCGATCGGAGTCTCCGGGCAACAGGGGAATAAAGGCACGCGCCGCGCCTAAAATCGGAATCGCCGATTCCGGCACCGTCCGCATCTTCGACGTGTTCATCAGGTACCGCTGATGCGCCTTGACGTCGCTCGCGCCCGACAGCGCCATCGACGCTTGCAGGTCAAGACCGGCGTCCGCCAAAGCTTGCTTGAACGCCCGGCGCACCGAGTGAAAGTCCGTCGCCCGGGTGAACTCCCCGTCCTCCAGTAGCTCCCGCTCGCGCGGGTTCGGCTCCCGCACCTTGCGCCAGCCAAGCCGCGCATCAGCCCGCCCGTTGGCTCGGACGAACGGCACGTGCTCCGGAGCCTCGATGCCGAAAGCACGCCGTAGGTCCCGCCGAAGCGCCTTGGCGGGGCTCCCTTGCTTGCGCTGCTCGCCCGTCCGCTCGCCCTTCCGGACCGGGAACAAGAAGCCCGCCGCCGGTCGCCCCTGGCGCTCCCACCAGTCGCGCAAGAGCGGTCGCAGCATCATCGGCACTTCCAGAAGCTGGGGGCGTGCCGTCTTCTGTCGTGGAGCCCAGCCCGAAACGAATTCCTCGTCTTCGACGTTCAACGACTCCCAGCGGATCGCTTTGATGTCGCCAAGCCGGAGCCCGCCGAACATGCGCGATACCGCAACCATCGTTTGCCTCTCGAGCACGGCACCGCGCCGCTTTTCGTCCGGGTGCTCCCAACCGAAGTAAGCCACGAGCTCCGAGTCCGAGAGCACGGCACGTTCACGCCGGTCGACCTTGGCATGCTTGGGGATTCGGACCTTGCGCGCCACGTTCTCGGGCAACACTTCTTCGCGCCAAAGCTCCCCGAGCACCGCGCTTACGTCGTTCTTGAGATGCGCGACGCTTTGCCGACTCTGACCGACAAGCGCCGCTTCGTTCAACAAGTCCTGAAGGTCCGCGGCTCGGATCCGGTCGACCGGCATCGCCCCGAGCTTCGGAGCGATATGCTTGCGAATTCGGGCAAGCCGGGCTTCCTTCGTCCGAAGCCCGCTCGCGCCAACGATGCGCCCAGCGGCTTCGGTAAAGGTCTCGTGCCGCGTCGCGTGCTTCTGCTCTGCTGGCCCCTCGCTCTTGAGCAGCCGGGCGAGCTTCACTCTTGCCGCTGCCCGGTTCGTCGTGCCCAAGTCGACCGTGCGCCGAACGTTCTCGCCATCGACCTCGACAGTGATCCGGGCGCGGTAGCCGGAAGGCTTGTAGATCAACGTGCCCTTGCGCGGGCGTCCTCTTTGCTTGCTCATGATTCCCTGACCTCGCTTTCGCGTCGTGCTCGCCTGCCCTCGAATGCGTGCCGCTCCGCCGCTTGCCATTCCATGTAGGCTTTCGCGACGACCGGCGAGCCCGCCAG
>DASWGX010000460.1:0-8587 GCA_036393455.1 Polyangiaceae bacterium | reverse complement strand
CCACCTTCCGCAACAAGCGGATCGACCGCGGTTCACGTACTTGTGGTGGTTCAGGTTGTGCGTGGGCACCCAGGCGAAGGTGGGGTAGCCGTAGAAGATCGAAAGCACGTTGCCGAACGCGCGGTCGATCCGCTTGTTGCGGAAGGTGGGGCAGTGGTTGTGGTTGTGCGCGATCACACCGCAGCACAGCGCGAAGTAGCAACCGAGCCAGCACAGGTAGACGACCCAGTCCGGCCGAGCGAATTGAACGGCCACCGTGGCGGCCGCCAGTGCCACCCAGGCCAGCGTGCGGTAGTCAGAAGTTCGGAGGCTCATGGTCGTGTCTTTCGGCTCCAAGCTTCGCGTCCGAGCCGGAACGTCGGCTCCGAGCTCGCGTCCGAGCCGGACCCACATAACGTCACTTTCCGCGCAAATCCAAGAACAAAGGGAGAGCGGCGGCGCGCCGGTAGCGCAGGATTTGCTGGGAACGCTGCTTCGCGGCTGCAAAAAAGCCCATGATCTGGGGCTCGAACGTCCAACCTCGGGATACTCGCGTCGCTTTGCTGGCTCATACTGGGCACATGTCGAAATGCCGCGCTCCTCGGGTACCGACCGCCGTCGTTTTCAGCATGGTGACGCTGTCTGCCGGGTGCGGGTCGTCCGCCGAGTCGCCGCCGGTGTTCGGCGGACGGGGAGCGACGATCCCGGAAGGCAGTGTGGCCGACGCGCCGCCTCCGGCCGCCGCGGCGGCCGGGCCTTGCTCCGAGCCCGCGCCGCGCGGCGAAACCGCGCGCATCGACGATTTCGAAGACGAGGACAACAAGATCTTCAAGGCCTTCGAACGCGAGGGGTGGTGGTACACGGCCACCGATGACACCGAGGGCGGCGCCGTCTTGCCCCCGAGCGGGAGTTTCGCGCCGGTTCCTTTGCCCGCGGAAGAAGCCACGCTTCACAACGAGTACGCCGCGCACCTGACGGCTTCCGGTTTCGAGGTCTGGGGCGCGACGTGGGGCACCACGCTGCGTTTCACGCGCGAGGGCATCAAGTGTGCGTTCAACGGTTCGAGCTTCGCCGGCATCCGCTTCCGCGCCAAGGGCAACGGCACTCTGCGCGTCAACTTGGGAACGCCGGAAACCATTCCGGTCGAGGACGGCGGACGCTGTGAGGAGCGCTGCTACGACACGCACGCCAGGCTGGTCAGAATCAAACCGGACTGGCAAGTGTTCGAGGTGCGTTGGGGAGACTTGCAGCAAGGGGGTTGGGGCACCCAAGCGCGTTTCGATCCGGCGCGGCTGTTGAATGTCGGGTTCAACGCCGACAAGGAACGGCTGCCGGTCGACGTGTGGCTCGACGACATCGAGTTCCTCGTCGAAGCTGGCGCGCCGCCGAGCAACCAATCGGCGGTGAACGCTGATCGAGCCCCATGAGCGCCGCCTTCGTCGCGACGCTCGGCGCGTTCTGTTTCGCCTTCGCTGCGGCCGGCTGTGCGCCGAGCTCCGGCCCGGCGGCGTCCGCGGCCCACGGGGAGGGCCTCTTGCCCGCGCGGGTGCGGCGGCTCAGCAACGTGGAGTACGAGCGCACGCTGGAGGCGCTGCTCGGAAAGGCGGTGCCCGTCGCCCGCGCGCTTCCGCCGGACGTACGCCAGGACGGCTACACGCGCAACGCCGCCCAGGCCGTGCCGCCCGGCTACGGAACCCGCCTGTCGGCGCTGGTCAGAGACGCGGTTGCGAGCGCGGTCGGCGAACGTCTCGAGGAGCTCTTGCCGTGCCACCCGCGCAGCGGTGACGCGTGCCGCGACGCGTTCGTCGCCGACGCGGCGTTCCGCGCCTTTCGCCGCCCCGTAGGCGCGTCGGAGAAGGCCGCGCTCGAACGCCTTTTCGACGCGGGCGCCCGAGGAGAAGCGGGCTTTCGCGGCGGCGTCGAGCTCGTGCTGCGCGCGCTCCTGGAATCGCCCAGCCTGCTCTATCTCCGTGAGCTCGGGCCGGCGGCTCCCCCCGGCGGCGTGGTGACGCTCGGTCCGTACCAAGTCGCGTCGAGCCTTTCGTATTTTCTGCGGGGCGCGCCGCCGGACGCCGAGCTCTACGCTGCGGCGCGGCGCGGTGAGCTTTCGACCGGCGAGGGCAGGGAGCGCCAAGCACGGCGCTTGCTCGGTCATTCCGGCACGCGCCACCAATTCCGTCAGTTCGTCATGGAGTGGCTGGAGATCGACGCGCTCGATCAGGCGGCGAAGAGCGAGACCTTGTTCCCCGAGTTCGAGCGACTGCGCCCGCACATGCTCGCGGAAACTCGAGCCTTCGTCGACGAGGTCATGGTCAACGAGGGTGCCAGCCTCGCTTCGCTCGTGGATGCCGGCTTCGCGGCGGTCGACCCTGCCATGGCGCGCTTCTACGCGCTCGACGCCTACGGAGCGCGCGTGCCCGCCCGCGACCGGGGGCGCGCGGGGCTGTTGCAGCAGGCGAGCTTCTTGTCGGCGCATGCGCACCCGGACATGACGAGCCCGGTCAAACGCGGCGACTTCGTGCTGCGCCGCATGCTGTGCATCGAACTACCGCGCCCGGCGGAGCTCGACATCGAAATCGTCATGCCGCGGCCCTTGGCACGTCAAACGGCGCGGGAGCGCTTCATCGCGCACTCGGCGGACCCGAGTTGCCGCTCTTGCCACGCTCTGATCGATCCGCTCGGCTACGTGTTCGAAGGCTTCGACGCGATGGGCAAAACGCGGGCCATCGACGCCGGCAAGCCGCTGCGAACGGCGGCGGACGTCGCCATCCGCGGCGAGCGCCGTTATTTCGCCGACAGTGCTGCTCTTTCGGCGTTTCTGGCGCGAAACGTGGAAGCCAAGCAGTGCTACCTGCGTCAGGCGTTCCGCTTCTTCAGCGCTCAGACGGACGCGGACGCCGAACGGGCGTTCTTGGAGGTCGTCCTGGCCCTGCCGGACGAACGGCGCGACAACCTCTTGGAAGCCCTGGTTGCGTATGTCAAAAGCGACTTGTTTGCTCGAAGGAAGGTGCCCGCGCCGTGATCGTTCCGCGTCGACGTTTTCTGCTCTCGCTCGGGGCGGGGCTCCTCGCTGGCGGGCTCGGCGCGCGTCGCGCGCAGGGTGCTTCAGCGGTTCCCGGCATGAGCCCGGGGAGTGGCCTGCCGCTGCGCTTCGTCGGCGTCTACACGCCGCACGGCTCGGCGCGCGAGCTGTTCCGGCCCGGCCCCGGCTTCGATCTCGGCTACGAGGATGCGAGCCTTGCGCCGTTCGAGGCTCCGGCGCGCGGCGGCAAGCGGCTCAAGGACTACCTGCTCGTCATCGACGGAGTCGACCTCGCTGCCGGCATTCAGGTCGGCACCGTCGGTCACGACGCGGCACGCGTCATCCTGACCGGGAGCGGCGCCGACGGCAAGAATGCTTCGATCGACCAGTTCTTGGCCGTCGAAAGCGGGCTCGGCGCGGAAACTCCGCACACGACGCTCACGCTCGCGGTCGGCAGCGACGACGCGGGGCTCGGCTTCAATCTGAGTTACTCGCGCGGCGGCACGCCGGTCCCGAAGGTCATCGATCCCGCCGCCTTGTTCGACGAGCTCTTCGGCGTTCCGCTCACGGCCGCGTCGCGCCGGCAACTGGCGGAGGAACGACGTCGCGGCCGAAGCGTGCTCGACTTCGTGCGGGCGGATCTGGCGCGGCTCTCCGCGCGCGCACCCGGCTTCGCCCGCGAGCGCTTGGAGCTGCATCATACTTCGCTCAGAGAAATCGAAAAACGCCTGAGCCCGCGCTCGCGGCGCTGCGAGCGACCGGAGCGCCCCGATCCGGCGCGGTTTCCCAAGCTGCGCTCGTTCGCCGGCGGAGAGCGCTACTTCGAGACCGTCACCGATTCGCTCGTGGATCTCTTGGCGCGGGCGCTCGCTTGCGATCTGACGCGGTTCTCCACCTTGTTCCTTTCCGACCTCACGCTCACGCGCACTTACCCGGAGCTGCCGAACGACATCCATAGCGACGTCGCACACCGCTATCGTCCCCGTACCGGGCGGAGCCCGGGCGACCCAGCGACATGGAGGCCGCTGGCGCTGCAGAACCGGCACAGCTACGGCAAGGTCGCACGCTTGATGCAGCGGCTCGACGAGGCCGGCGTTCTCGCCGACTGCCTGCTCTACGTCTCCAGTGACATGGGAGATCCCGCGCGCCATAGCTCGCGCAACGTGCCCACCTTGATCTGCGGCGGCTCTGGAGGCCGCTTCAAGCTCGGGCGCTATCTCGATCTCGGTGGACCGGAAGAAGGTTCCGAGCTCTTGCCGAACAACCGCATTCTCGTCTCCATTTGCCAAGCGTTCGGCGTGCCCGTGCAGCGCTTCGGTCATTCCGCGGATCCGGCCACGGTGACCGGCGCGCTCGCGGCGCTTTCCGGTTGACGCGCCGGCTTGCGCTAGCGGCACCGCGCAGCGAGGCCGGCTGCGAGCGAGGCGGGCTCGACGGGCTGGGGGTTCAAGCAGGGCTTGCCCGGCACGAACGGGCGCCTGCGCCGCCGAGCCGCGCGCCGGAGCGCCGCGATGAACGGAGCTCCGAAGCACAGCGCCGCGATGAACGGCGAAGCGGGGAAGTTCCCGCAGGGATTCCGCGGCGCGACCGCGCAGCTGGACGCAGGCTCGCACTCCATGAAAAAAGCAGTCTCGAGCGGTTCCGGCTCGACGTCTTCTCCGGCGATGCGTGCCGTCACCGTTATCGTGTGCGACCCTGGCGTCGTGCAGGCGCCGCTGCACGGCAGCCGCAGGCGCGCTTCGCCGGGCGCGGTTTCGAGCAAGCCGAAGTCCACCCACAGCACCGGATCATCGCCGTCGATGGCAACCGAGAGCTGTAGGAGCGGCGCGTAGTCGCGCGCCTCGAGGCCGAGGTCGAGCGCGAAATCGGCGCTGCAGTTGGCCGAGCCGACCTGCCGGATCGAGCCGATCTCGGTCGGCAACGGCGCGACGTCGGAGACGCTCACGCGAGTCTGCCCGCGGCCCGGGAGAGTCACGTCGTAGCTGCCCGGAGCGAGCATGGTCGAGCTCCGAATCAGGAATTTGCCGTCGCCGAGCGGGACCAGTTCGATGTCGAGGCGATTGCCCGCCGAGTCCGTCAAGTTCACGGCGTCTTCCGTCGCGAGCTCGGGGCAATCGGCCGTGTAGAGCACCAGCGTGGCGTCGCCGCCCGGGATGGGTGTCGTCCCCGTGCCGGCGGTCGCCACGCCGCACGCGGGAGTCAGCGATCCGGTTTGACCACCGCGGATGCCGCCCCCCGCGCCACCGCCGCCGCGCGCGCCATCGGTCGAGCTGGCACAGCCGGCGAAGCCGAGGGCTCCGACGAGTACCCACCATTGTCGCGAGGTCACGAGGCGCACTATGCCCGAGCACCGGTCGGCGAACCAGCGCAGTATCGAACATTTCGTGGCGCAGTTCCGGTCAATCATGTACGTTTCCGACAGATATGGATCACGAGCTCCTCGGCCGGCAATTGATCCGCGGCTTGCGCGGCAAGCGCTCCCAGGTCGCCCTGAGCCGCAGGCTGCGCTGCCGCAGTAACGTCATCTACACTTGGGAATCGGGACGGCGCTTCCCCACGGCGGCAAACTTCTTCCACTTGGCCGCGCGCGTCGGCGTGGACGTTTCCTCCGGCGTCGCGGGTTTTCTCGGCGCGATGCCGCCTGCGCTCACCGGGCGCGATTTCGCCGATGCCGCGACGGCCGCGGCGTTCCTGAGCCACCTCCGCGAGGGCACGACCGTGGTCGAGCTCGCGTCGCGGGTCGGGACCAACCGCGTCAGCGTCGGGCGCTGGCTGAAAGGCGAAGCCGAGCCGCGTCTGCCCGACTTCTTGCGCCTGGTCGACGCCACGTCGCTTCGTTTGCTCGACTTCGTCTCGATCTTCGTCGCGCCGAGCGCGCTGCCCGCGGCTCGAGAGGCCTGGGAAATCCTGGAGGCACAGCGACGCGTCGCGTACGACCTGCCCTGGAGCCACGCGGTCATGCGCGTGCTCGAGCTCGCCGACTATCGCGCGCTGCGACGTCATCGCGAAGGCTTCATCGCGGAGCGCCTGGGCATCGGCGAAGCGGAAGAACGTCGCTGTCTCGAGGCGCTGGCCCGGTCCAAGCTCATCGTGCGGCGCCGCGGCCGCTGGGTCACCGCGCGCGTGCTCACCGTCGATACGCGCCGCAACCCCGAAGCCGGACGGCTGCTCAAGCGGCACTGGGCCGAGGTCGCGCTCGGTCGCCTTCCGGCGCTCGAGTCGGGCCAGAAGGACCTTTTTTCCTACAACCTGTTCACGATCTCGAACAAGGATTGGGATCGGCTGCGCGAGTTGCACATCGGCTACTACCTCGAGCTTCGCCGCATCATCGAAGCCTCGGAACCGGCGGAACGCGTCGCGCTCGTGAATCTACAGTTGCTGCGGCTCGACGAGCCCGCCTGAGGTGCCCACTAACCCGGTTCGCGCGGCGCGCCGCCGCCGCCTGGCGTCGCGGCGCGTGCGCCCAGTCTGCCTCACCATGACCATGACGCCTCATGCGGACTCGGGCGTTTTCGAGCGGCCGTCGCGCACAGTCGTGCGGCGTGGGTGAGCGCGCCGCTCGCACTCGCAGGCATGCGCTTTGCCTGGACCCATGCATCGTGACTCCCCGCATCGTGACTCCCCGCATCGTGACTCCCAACGAGGCATCATGAAATGGTCGTGGCTCTTCGCAGCAAGCGCTGCCGTCGCCCTGTCGGGTTGCGGCGGTGGTGATGATTCACCCCCTCCCAGCTTCGGGACGGCGGTGGCCGACTGGTCGATAGACGGCTTCAAGGACCCGGACCAATGTGATCGAGGAGGCGTCGGGACGTTCAGCATCTCCATCTGGACGTGGCAGGATCAACAGGATCAATTCGTCGGCGAGTTCCTGCAGGACTGCCGAGCCTTCGCGACGAGCATCGATCTTTCCACGGGCGGCTATTACGGCGAAGCAGTGCTCCTCGACCCGGACGGGTTCGAGCGCACGACCATCGCGCCGCTCGGTTCGTTCAGTATTTTCGGAGGCGACGTGGTCGGCATTCCCGTCGAGTTTCCGGCAAACTCGTTTTTCTGACGCGCGCTTCCCGGACTGCGCCGGAAGAACGGGCGCGCGCCAACCGCGTCGCCCGGGCCTTATCCGCGGCTGATACGCGGGACGCGATGGTAGCCTACGCTCCCCGTTCGTCATGCCGCGCGCCCGCACGCTCGCAACCCTGTTTCTCGCCGTCTCGGCGGCTTGCTCGAAGCTCCCCGACTACGCAGCACCTCGCAGCGGCGGCGCCGTGGACGCTGTGACGCTCGAATCCAAGGACCTGATCGCGTACCGGGTGCTGTCGCGGGAGGATTTCAAGCGCCGTGAACCGCCGGGCGAGGTGCGGCACGGAGAGCACGAGCTCATGGCCATGACGTGCGGTTTCTTGTTCACCGAACCGAATACCAAGGTCAGAGTCGAGGAAACCAGGTTTCCGGACGGCGTCGTTCGCTACGACGCCAGCGTCCCGGCGCTCAAGCTCTTGGCTCGGATGGACCGCGAATGCTCGTGGTGGAATACGGAGCCCGGCACCACGATGTCGGAGGAATACGTCCTCGAGCACGAGCAGATTCACTTTGCAATCTACGAGCTTCAGGCCCGCTACGCGAATCAGGCTTGGGCGGAATCGGGCGACAAGCTCGGCGTGTCTGCCGAGACGCGGGAGGAAGTCACGGAGTCGATCCGGGACAAGCTCAAAGAGTTCGTCCAGAAGCACGTCGAAGCGGCGCTCGACCGGAGCCGTGAGTTCGACGAGGATACATCGCTCGGGTACCAGCCCGAACGGCAGAAGGAATGGCGGCGACGCGTGAACCAGGAGCTCCAGCAAACCGAGGCCTGGAGATGACGTCGCGGTTTCGCGCCTTAGCCGTCCTGGGGACGACGTCATGAGTGAACGCCGCCGGGTTCTCTTGTCGTGGAGCAGCGGCAAGGACAGCGCCTGGGCGCTCCACGTGCTCCGCCGCACCCCGGGCATCGATGTCGTGGGCCTTCTGACCACGGTGAACGAGTCGGCGAACCGAGTCGCCATGCACGCCGTGCGCGCGGAGGTGCTGAACGCCCAGGCTCGCGCTGCCGGGTTGCCGCTCTGGCGCGCGGGAATTCCAGAACGCTGCAGCAACGAAGAATACGAGCGCGTCATGCGGGGCGTCGTCGAAAGGGCGAAGGGCGACGGAATCACGGCGATGGCCTTCGGCGACTTGTTCCTGGAAGACGTGCGCCGCTACCGGGAGGAGCACCTGCGCGGTACCGGCATCGAGCCGCTGTTTCCGCTCTGGGGCGAGCCTACGGGCGAGCTCGCGCGCGCGATGCTGGACGCGGGCGTGGGCGCCTTCGTCACCGCTGTCGATCCAAAACAGATCGATCCCAGTTTCGTCGGCCGCGCGTGGGATCCGAGCTTTCTGGCGGAGCTGCCGCGCGGCGCCGATCCTTGCGGCGAAAACGGGGAGTTTCACAGCTTCGTCTGGCGCGGACCAATGTTGAAGGCGCCGGTTCCGGTGCGCGTCGGCGAAACCGTGGCGCGCGGCGGTTTCGTGTTTGCGGATTTGGTGCTGGACGGCGTTTGAGTGACGCGCTTG
>DASWGX010000459.1:0-11065 GCA_036393455.1 Polyangiaceae bacterium | reverse complement strand
GTCCGGATCGGCGAACAGGAGCACATGGTGCACGATGGCTTCGTTGCCGGGGTTGACCTGAACTCCGTTGACCCACACGTCGCTTGCGAGGGCCGGGTCGAGGCTGAAGCAGAGAAAACGATCTTCGGTGCCGCTCACCTCCACGGAGGTGGGGATCGTCAGGCGCAAGTTCCGATCCGAAAGCTCGAGCGCGGTCGCGGGCGGGAGCGCCGCTGCCGTGGCCGGATCGCCTTCGGGCGCTCCCGCTTCGAACCAGGCGCGAAGCAGCGCCTTTTCATCGCTCGTCAACCTGAGGTCGTCCTTCCACGCGAAGCGCGGCGCGCACTCTTCGGTTTCGAACGCGCCCCAGGGTGGCATGTCGCCGCGCTCGGTTGCCTGCACCATGAGCTCGGCCCACGGCGCCGCCTGCGCGTACGTCTGGAACGAAATCGGCGCGATGCCGCCCTCGACGTGGCAGCCGCTGCAGTTCTCGGCGACGAGGGGCGCCACGTGTTGGTGCCAGGTCACGCCGTCCCCGGCTCCGCCGCCGCTCGAAACGCCGCCGGTGCCGCTTGCGGCACCGCCCGCGCCGGTGACGCCGCTCGTGCCGGTGCCGCCCGCGCCGGTCGCGCTGCTCGTCGAGGTTCCGGAGCTACTCGGCGCGTCCGGGCCGCTGCACGCGAGCGCGGCGAGCGAGCACACCGTGCCGATCAGAGCCCCCACCCTGTTTCCTAGACTCGCGCACGAGCCCATACCGTTGGTCCGCATCCTTGGCCGAAGCTTGAACGAAGCGGCCCGGAGCGGCAATGCCGATTTCGACCGTCCGCGCGACGCTCCGAGGGCGGGTCGCTTGCTGGCGCGAAGATCGTGAACATGGCCACCCGCCTCGCTGGCCCCCCCGGTGTCGCGACGTCATTCGCTCGTGACGTCGAGGCCGAACAATTGCCACGTGTTCTGGCCGTGATTGTGCAAATGCACGACGACGGGCGCGCCGGTCTCGAATTCCCGCTCGAGCGGTACGTCGAGCTGGTAGACGCGTGCAATTCCCGGTACGGCGATGGTTCTTTCCCACAGAGGAACGCCGTCCAGAAAGAACGCGACGTGCGCCTCGGCCGCGCCGGCCGCGGTGAGATCGAAGTGCGACAACGTCCCGGTCACGCGCGCTCCCGCTGCGGCGCCGACCAGGGCCGGCTGCGCCAATGAAACGTAGTTGCAGCGAGCCGTGTCCATTTCCAGGTGATCGTCTTCGACGAACCAACCGGTGAGCGCGCTGCAATCGACCTCGGCGGGACGGTGCGACGGCAGTGGATCCTCGGAGGGGTCGAGCGGCTCGAAAGCGTCGAGCGCGATGAGCGCGCGCTCCGCGCCCGGCGGCGGCGGAGCCTTGTCGCTGCAAGCCGCGATGCTCGTCGCCCCCGACGTCAGGAAAACCGCAGCGGCGCGGTGTGACGTGTTCGCGAAAGCTCGAACGTACGATACTCTCTGTTTCGATCGATGGGCCATCGCTACGCGTATCCCGCGCCCTACGAAGAACTCGACCATACCGCCGATCTCGGCGTCGTGGTGCGCGGTGACAGCGTCGAAGCCGTCGCGGCGCGGCTCGTGCTGGCCTTTTCACACCTGCTTTCGGGCGGGGCTCCCGTCGCGGAGGTCGAGCGCCGGACGATCATCGCCGCGGCGGGCGACTCCGCCGCGATGGTCGTCGACGTTCTGAGCGAGCTCCTCTACCTTTTCGAGCGCGAGCGGCTGCTTCCGTCCAGCGTCGAAATCGTACAATTCGAGGCGAAAACCGGGGCTCGGCTCGAGGTGGGTTTTGGCCGCTACGACGCGGCGCTGCACGCCGAGGGAGTCGTGCTCAAGGCCGTCACCCTCCACGAGGCGCGCGTCGAGCGCGACAACGGCGGGTTTCGCGGCCAGATCGTGTTCGACGTCTGAGCCCGGGTTTCGCGAACCTCGAGCGTCCGCCAAATTGGAGTAGGTTCGCGGTCCGATGCAGCTCGAACGGATCGGCGACTTCGTCTGGGAGCTGCCGCGAAGCGGCGGCATGAAGGTGCCGGGTCGCGTTTACCTGGCGCCGAGTCAGCTCGAGCAAGTCGCGGACGGCAAGGCGCTCGAGCAGGTTCGAAACGTCGCGTACTTGCCGGGCATCGTCGGGGCAAGCCTCGCCATGCCCGACATCCACTGGGGCTATGGCTTTCCCATCGGCGGCGTCGCGGCCGTCGATGCGACGGACGGCGCGATTTCGCCCGGTGGCGTCGGGTACGACATCAACTGCGGCTGCCGCTTGATTGCGACGTCGCTCGCGGCAGAAGACATCAGGCCGCGCCTGCGCGGCGCAGTCGAGCGCTTGTACGAAACCGTTCCGACCGGCGTCGGCGCGAGTCGCGCCATCGAGCCGCTCGCGCCGAAGGAGCTCCGGCGCGTGCTGTCGGAGGGCGCTGCCTGGGCCATCCGGCGCGGCTTCTGCGCGGGCGACGACGACCTTCTGCATTGCGAAGAAGGCGGACGCCTGGCGGGAGCCGAGCCCGAAGCGGTGACGCCGCGCGCGGTCGAGCGCGGCAGCGATCAGCTCGGCACGCTGGGAAGCGGCAATCACTTCCTCGAGCTTCAGCGCGTGGACGAGATCTACGACGCGGCCGCGGCCGCGGCCTTCGGGCTCGAGGCCGGCGCACTCGCCGTGATGATCCATTCCGGCTCGCGCGGCCTGGGGCACGAGACGTGTGATGCCACGCTGCGGAGCCTCGCGCGCGACTACGTCCGCTACGGTGCCGACTACGCGGCGTTGCCCGATCGCCAGCTCGCCTGCGCGCCGATAAGCTCGGAGGTGGGACGGCGCTACCTCGGCGCGATGCAAGCCGCCGCCAACTACGCGTGGGCGAATCGCCAGGTGATGACGGGGCTCGCCGTGAGCGCGCTCTCGACTGCCCTCGGAGTCGGCCGTTCGGAGCTCCGCGCGCGGCTCGTCTACGACGTGTGCCACAACATCGCGAAATTCGAGGAGCACGTGGTCGACGGCGCGCCTCGGCGCGTTCTGGTGCATCGCAAGGGCGCGACGCGGGCGTTCGCGGCGGGTGATCCGCGGGTGCCTGCGGCGTACCGCGGCGTGGGCCAGCCGGTGCTCATTCCCGGCGACATGGGGCGCTATTCGTTCGTGCTGGCGGGCAACGCGCTTGCCATGCAGGCGACGTTCGGTTCGTCGTGTCACGGCGCCGGGCGCTTGCTCTCGCGCAAAGCGGCGCTGGAGCGGGCGGGCAAGCGCCGCATCGATCGCGAGCTCCGTGAGCGTGGCATCGAGGTGATGAGCCGCGGCCTGCGCACCCTGGCCGAAGAAATGAGCGAGGCCTACAAAGACGTGCGCGACGTCGTCGACGTCATCGAGGGTGCCGGACTATCGCGTAAGGTGGCGCGGCTGGTGCCGCTCGGTGTGATCAAGGGCTGAAGAACCATGGACGCCGAACGAGTCATGCGCCGCCTTTCCGAGCTCGGTAAACCCGGCACCGCGGCAATCTACTGCCGTCACGGCGCCAAGGGGCCGTGTGGGCCTGGCTCGCCGAGGCCGACAACTATGTCGTCACGGACGCCGCGATCGGCGGATCGATGCCGGAGCTTTTCGCCGAAGCCGTGGAGGCTTGCGAAAAAGCTCGGCGCCGTCGAGGTCGACCACGGGCAGACCGGTTGCAAGACACCCGGGCGCGGTGAGCCCCATGAAGAACCCCAGAAGGTCTTGACACCTGTTCATGCGTTCAGCATAGTTCCGGCCTGGTGCAACTCTCGCTTTTCGGCCGCGCCCGCACGCGTTGGGACAGTGCCTTCGCTCGAGTCCAGCGCCGCCCGCTTGCCCAGGGCGCCTGGGTCGACACCGCGTCCGGCTGGCTCGAGGGGCACGCCGCGCTGTTCGAAGAGCTGGTGCGGGAAGCGCCCTGGGTCGGCCACCACCGGCTCATGTACGATCGTTACGTCGCCGTGCCGCGGCTCGTTGCGGCGGCACCCGAAGGTCCGGCGCGCCGCACCCTGAACGAGCTAGCGGAGTGCCTGAGCGATCGCTATCGGCTCGACCTCGGTCAAGTGTCGCTTGCGTACTATCGGGACGGCAACGACAGCGTCGCGCTCCACGGCGACAAGCTCGGCAAGCTCGTCGACGACACGGTCGTCGCCATCGTGTCGGTGGGCGCGCCGCGGCGCTTCTTGCTCAAGTCCGCGCTGGGCGGGCCGTCGCGCACGTTGCTCCCGGGCTGGGGAGATCTGCTGGTGATGGGCGGCAGTTGTCAGCGCACGTGGCTTCACGGTGTGCCCAAGGCGGTCCGCGCGGAGCCGCGCATCGCCATCATGTTTCGCCCGTCGGCGGCTGTCTGAAGCCGCTCGCGGTTGCGCGGCCGGCTCCGCCTGCGCGAAGCCGCCCGCGGTTGCGCGGCCGATACCGGTGCCCTAGTACCGGTAGTGGTCGGGCTTGAACGGCCCTTGTGGCCGCACGCCGATGTATTCGGCCTGGCCCGGCGTCAGCTTCGTGAGCTTCGCCCCGAGCTTGTCGAGGTGAAGGCGCGCGACCTCCTCGTCGAGCTCCTTCGGCAGCACGTAGACGCCGACCTCGCGCTTCTTCGTGTAAAGGTCGATCTGCGCGAGAGTCTGATTGGTGAAAGAGTTGCTCATTACGAAGCTCGGGTGCCCGGTGGCGCAACCGAGGTTCACCAGGCGTCCCTCGGCCAGAAGGAAGATCGAGTGCCCGTCGGGGAACGTGAACATGTCGACCTGAGGCTTGATGTTCGTGCGCTTGACGCCGGGATACTGCTTGAGCTTCTCGACCTGAATCTCGTTGTCGAAGTGGCCGATGTTGCACACGATGGCCTGGTCTTTCATCCTGGCCATGTGCTCGACCGTGATGATGTCGCGGTTGCCCGTGCACGTGACGTAGATGTCGGCATAGGCAAGGGCATCTTCCACCGTGACCACGCGGTAGCCGGCCATGCACGCCTGCAGCGCGCAGATGGGGTCGATCTCCGTGACGCACACGCTGGCCCGCTGCGCGGCCAGCGATTCCGCGGAACCCTTGCCGACGTCGCCGTAGCCGCACACGACCACGGTTTTGCCCGCGATCATGACGTCGGTGGCGCGCTTGATGCCGTCCACCAGCGACTCCCGGCAGCCGTAGATATTGTCGAACTTACTTTTCGTCACCGAGTCATTGACGTTGATGGCCGGGATCAGAAGCTCTCCGGCTTCCTTCATCTGGTAGAGCCGGTGCACGCCGGTCGTCGTCTCTTCCGAAACGCCGACGAGCTCTTCCACCAGCTTGTGCCAGTGCTTGGGGTCTTGCTTCTGGACGCGCTTGAGCAGCGCGTTCACCATCTGGAGCTCGGGGTTGTCCGTCGGCTCGTCGAGCAGCTTGGGGTTCTTTTCGGCGTAGTAGCCGCGGTGTACGAGCAGCGTCGCGTCGCCGCCGTCGTCGACGATCAGGTTCGGACCTTTGCCGTCCGGCCAGGTGAGCGCCTGGTAGGTATACTCCCAGTACTGTTCCAGCGTCTCGCCCTTGAAGGCGAATACCGGGGTCCCTGCCTTGGCGATCGCCGCCGCGGCGTGATCCTGGGTGGAAAAGATGTTGCACGACGCCCAACGCAGGTCGGCGCCGAGCTCCTTCAGCGTCTCGATCAGCACGGCGGTCTGAATCGTCATGTGCAGCGAGCCCGAAACGCGCGCTCCCTTGAGCGGTTTGCTCGGACCGTATTTGTCGCGCGTGGCCATCAAGCCCGGCATTTCCTTTTCCGCGACGTCGATTTCCTTGCGGCCCCACTCCCAGAGCTCGAGGTCCTTGACCACATAGGCCGGAGCCGAGCTCTGCTTGGAACTTCCGGGGACGGATACGCTTTGCGTCATGGTTCGATGTCCTTCGTGTTCGGGTTCTCAAAGAAGGTCGAGCGCGGGGCTCGCCTCGGGAACGTCGCTCGTCGGGCGCCACGCGATCAAGCAGAGGCGGGGGATGTGGGCGTCCTCGCCGGAATGCGGCGACGCGGCGCCCAGCTCGGCGACCACTGCGCCGACGAGGCCCGAATCCTGCGCGAATTCCCGCATCTCCTGCGGCGTGAACCCCATCCACACGTCGGCTTGCCGCTCGCGCAGCGCCTCATCGTCGTGGCGAGCGTAGTCGATGAGCAAGAGCCTGCCGCCGGGCTTGAGCAACGCCGCGAGCTCCTGAACCATGGCGCGCGGGCGTGGCGCGTGGTGCAGCACGCGCGAGCACGCCACGAGGTCCGCTCCTGCGCCGACCCCGGCGATGACCCCGGCGGCGCCGATCGGCTCTTCGATCAGCGAGACGTTGCGATAGCCGCGTGAGGCCACACGCCGGCGCGCGGCATCGAGCTGCGCGGCACTGCGATCGAATGCAATCACCTTGTGGAATAGCGGCGCCAGCACGTCGAGCAACGCTCCGTCGCCGGTGCCGGCATCCACCGCGAGGTCGCGATTCGGCAATAGCGGCGCGAAAGCTTCGAGGTACGCCGGAAAGTCGGCTTCGACGCCGACGGGTCGGCCGCTCGCGCGTTCGAAAAACTCGCGCGTACGTTGATCACGCTTGGCGACGACCTCGCCGACACGCGACAGGCTCCCGTCGTCGCGGCACAGTCTTCTACCGGCATCCAGCGCATCGGCGACGACCGCGTCGCGGGCGACTCCGTCGCCCAGCTGGACGAGCGTGCGCGCGCCCTGGCGCCTATCGACGAGCAGCGCGGCGTGGCGCAGCTGAGCCGCGTGACGCGAGACGTTCGGTTGTGACTCGTCGAGAAGCTCCGCGAGCTCGCCGACCGACAGCTCTTCCTCGGCCGCGAGGGCAAGCAACCTGAGCCGCGTCGGGTCGCTCAGGAGCCGGTAGAGTTGGCAGCGCGCGGATGCGTCGGGGATAGAAGCAGGGACGGACTGCACGGGCGGAAGACTATATATGCAATCATGCTCATAGATGCAAGTCCTTCCCGCGGACCGGCTAGTTGGGCATCCGTTCGAGCGCGTCGGCGTAGCGGCAGCGGGGGAGGCCCGCTTCGGTCGCCAGGGTCCGGACGCTGTTCGCTCGTTCCGCCGGAGCCTGCACGCGCCAGAGCGTCCGATGATAGATGAGCTCGGGGTGTTTGACGCGCTCGGCGAGGTAGTCGTCGCGCAGGCGTTCCTTTTCGAGCACGTCGGGCTCACGGTCCGCACCCGAAAGCCGTTCGACGTCGCAGACCGCGCGCAGGGCCGTCACGTACTCCGCGTCGTCCTTGGCGGGCGTTTCCGTAGTCGCGCCGCGAGCGCACGCGACGACAATCACCCCCGCCACCAGCAGCGTCTTGTGTCCCATCGAAACGTGGTGACACCGCGTGTGCGCCTTGGCTTGGGTCGGCGCTGGCGCGAAGGAACGCCCCAAAGGAACACTCAAGCTCGAAAAGCAAGGGCCGGGCGACTTGCCGTCGCCCGGCCAGAATACGCGATCGGCCGTCCGGGATCGCCTCAGCCGCCGCAGGCAGCCACGCACTGCGAGTACGAGTTGTCCGCGCCCATGGTAAACGTAGCGGTAATATTCTCGCACGAGGCGTCACTCGTGCAGTTGGCCTGGCATTCGATGGCCCCGGAGCATTCGACCTCCTCGCCTCCTTCACCGTTGCCTTCTGCCTCGCCGAAGCACTCTTCGAGCTTGTCGGCTGCGTCGTCGCAAGCGTCACCGCCGCAGGCGTTGAGCGCGAGCGCGAGCCCCATGATTCCCGTCGTGATCAATTTTTTCATTGGACCCTCCAACTCGAGTTGGGTTTTTGGCGCGGGGCTATTGCGTGGCCCCACGGTGTACCTCCTACGGTACTGCGCGCCGAAACCTGCCCTGCCGGGGAGCAATTGTAAATCTCGCGGCGCCGAGATCGCCCTGGTCCGGCGGTCGGGAATTGGCCGGCTACCCAATCGCCGGCCGACCAACGAACTCTAGAGGCGCCCCGCGGGCAGGCGGCCCTCCATGAGCTCGCTCCGCTGCTCGTCGGAGAACGGTTGCCCGAACAGTGCCGCGTCCTGCTGGCGTGATCGGAACAGGTCGACGATGAAACGCATGCGGTCTTCGAGCTTCGACCAGTCTTGGGCGGCGCTGCCGCGCAGGGTTCTCAGGTTGTGATCGTAGCGGCGCAGAAGCGTGATGAGCTCGACGTTGTCGAGCTCATCGAGCGCGGGTGGAAACTCCCGCAGCAACGGCGGCACGTCGCGACCGAGCGCTATTTCGTTGCCGTCGGGCAATGAGAGGTTCATCACGTAGCGCGTCGCGATTTCCGCCCAGTAGACGCCGATTCTGGCGGTCAGAATCTTGAGCGGCACCGACACCGCCGCGGCAACCATACTGAAGCGTTGGGTGAGGCGCGTCACCAGAATATCCGCCACCGGCGCGTTGATCGCCGCGTCGATGTTCGGCTGCAGACGCGTCTGCTCGTGGAGGCCAATCCTGCAATTTCCTTCGAGGACGAGCTCCGCGCGCTGTTTCGGATCACCGGTAGAGCGCGCTCGAAAGTATTGCGTGAACGATTCCGCGAGCAGCGCTTGGCCGCCTTGCTCCGCGGGACCGGGCACCAGCTTCTCGACGAAGCGTGCGAGCAGGTTGGGGTCCGCCACCGGCGCGGCGCATACCTCATCCGCGTAGTGGGCGAACAGCGGCGCGAGCTCGCGGTAGACCTTGAGGTTGCCGTCCGCGACTTGACGGCTGACGTCGCGGAGCGTTTCCCGCACCGCGTCGAGCACGTCGGGGATGCCGATTCGAGCCGGCCCGAGCAGGCTGGCGATGAAGTGCTCGACCGGCGCCGAGACGGCTTCTTCCTCTTTCAAGAGATCGAGGACGAGCCGCGGCACTTCCTCATTTCGGATCGACTCGCCCGCGGTTTTCGAGGCCCATAGCGCGAACGTCGACCAGTTCGCGTTGCCCGCGTCGATCACCTCGGCGAGCCGCGCCGATAGTGTGTGATAACTTTGTGTGATGCGCAGATTGCGCACTACCGGATCCTGCAACCGGACTATCGCGTCGATGTCCGCGAGCATCGTGCTCAGAGCCGGGCCCGGTGACTCCGTCAGCTCCGCCATGGAGCCGCGCTTATACCACATCCTCGCACGCGACACCGGCCGGGTTGGAGTCCTGCTGCGAGCTCCGAGTGGGTGCCCTTTCGACGCAAGAAGGCTTGCGCATGCTGTCCGTGTTTCGGCGGGGCGACGGCGCGCGCGGGATGGACTCGAACCAGCCGCGGGTCTTCGCTATCCTTGCCGGGCCGTCGCTTCGACGGTGCGAACGCGCGAAGTCGGTTCTTGCCGGGCCCGCGCGTTCATCGCCCGACCCCAGCAATGTGGGACAAGAAGAAGTCCGACCCTCCGCGTGAAGCCACGGTGACTCTGGTTTCGCCGAGCGGCGGACGAGCGGCGGAGGACATGCCCGATCCGCCCGAGAGCGCGGTGGAGCTCGCC
The DNA here is from genome assembly GCA_036393455.1 of Polyangiaceae bacterium. Classification (GTDB taxonomy): domain Bacteria; phylum Myxococcota_A; class Polyangia; order Polyangiales; family Polyangiaceae; genus DASWGX01. The sequence goes on along the minus strand of DASWGX010000459.1, from coordinate 1,648 downwards.
CAGGCGGTCGTGACCACGGCGCAGCCGCTCCTCGCCCCGGGCGCGGTGGTGGACGAGCGCTTCGAGGTGTTGCGCCCCGCCGGCGAGGGCGGAATGGCGATCGTGTACCAGGCGGTCGATCGGCGAACCGGGTCGCGCGTGGCTCTCAAGGTGACGCGCACGAGCCCCCAGCTGAGCCAGCGCTTCGAGCGGGAAGCGCGGCTGCTCGCCGAGCTCAAGCACCCGGGGCTCGTCGAATACGTCGCTCACGGCGTTGCCGAGCAAGGGACGGCGTACCTGGCGATGGAGTGGCTCGAGGGCAGAGACCTGGCAACGCACCTCGGGATTCATTCGCCGTCGGTCCGCCAGGCGGTGGAAGTGGTCCGTCAAGCGGCGGCGGCGGTGGCGGTCGCGCACCGGGTCGGGGTCATCCATCGCGATTTGAATCCGCGCAATCTGTTTCTCGTCGACGGCCGTCTCGACAGCGTCCGCGTGCTCGACTTCGGCGTGGCGCGCGCGCTCGACACGCTGCACGCCTTGACCATCGCCGGCAGCGCCGTCGGCACTCCGGGTTACATGGCGCCGGAACAGGCCAAGGGCAGCGCGGAATTGTCGCCCGCGGTGGACGTGTTCGCGCTCGGCTGCGTGCTGTTCGAGTGCCTCACGGGGCGCAAAGCGTTCACCGGCGCGCGGCTGCTCGAGCTTTTGGCGAAGATCCTGGTCGAGGAGGTGCCGCGCGCTTCGTCCATCAACCCACAGGTTCCGCGCGAGCTCGATCTCTTGCTGGCTGCGATGCTCGCCAAAGATCCGCGCGAGCGGCCCGCCGACGCGTCGAGTCTGCTCGAACGGCTCGGCCGTCTCAACACGCTCGATCTGGTGTCGACGCCGCCGCCGGTCTCGATCGCCGCGGTGAGCCATCGCGAACAACGAATCTCGTGCGTGATGCTCGCGCGCGTCGAGCCGCAGCAAGCCCCCGCCGCGATGGCGGCCACCGCCGAGCTCGGCGTCGTTCCCCAGCGTCTCGCCGACGGAACCCTCGTCGCGCTGCTCGGCGGGCGCACCAGCCCCACCGATCAGGCCGTTCGCGCGGCGCGCTGTGCACTCGCCGTGCGCCAGGTCGCGCCCCTGGCTCCGATTGCGCTCGCCACCGGCCGCGCCATCACCATCGAAGGCGCTTCCGCCGGCTACGCGATCGAAGTCGCATCCGCGGAGCTGCTCGAAGCCGAGCACATGGAACGGCTGGCGCCGGATCAAGGGCTCATCGTGATCGACGACGTGACGGCGGGCCTGCTCGACTCGCGTTTCGAGCTGCGTGCCGACGGGCGGCGCTACGTGCTCTTCGGCATGCGCACGGCGGCGGAACCAGTGCGCACCGTGCTCGGCCGACAGACGCGCTGCGTGGGCCGCGCGCGCGAGCTCGGCTTGCTCACGGCGACGCTCGCGGAGTGCCGCAACGACGGTGTGTCGAACGTCGTGCTCGTCACCGGGCCGCCGGGCATCGGCAAGAGCCGGCTTGCTCAGGAGCTCATGACCGAGCTGCGCGAAAGCGGAAGCGACTGCGAAGTATTGCTGGGCCGGGGAGATCCGATGAGCATGGGCTCGCCGTTCGCCATCCTCGCGCAGGCTATTTCCCGAGCTGCTCTGGTGCATGAAGGAGAGCCGCTCGCCG
>DASWGX010000458.1:0-7933 GCA_036393455.1 Polyangiaceae bacterium | reverse complement strand
CGCTCGGCGCCGTACGGTGGCTGGTGATCGGCGCGTCGCTCGCTCTGGTCGTAGCCCTGTTCGCGCTCACGTACGCTCTACTGAATCGTACACCCGTGGCGGTGCGCTCGGTCTCGTCCTCCGACCCGGAGCCTCGGCCTCGCCGTGAGGCGAGCCCAACGTCGAGGGCCGGCGCGGAGGGCCTGCGTGTCGTGATTCCGACACCGCCCTCGCCCGCGATTCCAAAGGGAGCGAACGCGCCTGACGCCGAAGGCGCTCCGGCTCCGCGGTCCCCTCCCCGCGCGAAAGGGCCGCGCGCCGAGCGGACACCCGGACCGTCGTCCCAGAAGCCGCAGTCGGAGCCGAAAGCCCCGAAGGCGGATGCTTCGTCGGTCAATCCGTCGTCGCCCGATCTCTGGCTCGAGTAGCGCTGTCACGGACGTGGCCCGTTTCGCGGCGCCGATCTAGGCTCTGCGCCGCCATGCGGGAAAAGCCCGATTTTGCCGTCGGCCTGGTTGCAGGCTCGGCACAGCGCCGTCTCTTCGCACTGGCCGTGCTCGCAATGCTCATCGCCCGGGCGCTGCCCCTCCGCGCACAGCCCGCCCCCACGGAGGAGGATAGACGCAGGGCGCTCGAGCTGTTTCGCGTCGGGAACACCCAGTTTCGCGATGGCGCATTCATCGAGGCGCGACAGACGTACCTCGAGGCATGGACGCTCGCGCCGACTTTCGATATCGCGTGCAATCTCGGGCGCACCGAGGTCGAGCTCGGGCTGAAGCGCGACGCCGCCGAGCACCTGAGCTTTTGTCTGGAGAACTTTGCCGCCAGCAGCCGTCCCGAGTTCCGAGACGCGGAAGACAAGTTTCGCATCTTGATGGATCGTGTCAGGCCCGACGTCGCTGGGCTCCACATCGTCGTCGAACCTGCCGGCGCGGAAGTGCTCGTGGACGCCACGATCGTCGGTCACGCTCCCTTGCGTCGCGATATCTTCGTCGAGCCTGGCGAACGGCTCGTTCGCGCGAGGCTCCAAGGTTACGCGAGCGTCGAGCGAAGTGTCGTCGCCCATCAGGGGCGCACGCGCGAGCTCCGGCTCGACCTCGTCGAGTCCTCGGCGCCGGAAGCTCGACGTTCTGCCGTGATGCCGGGCGCGACGGAGCCCCTCGCTCAATCGCCCGACCCCGGCCCCGCCGGCGTCGATACGCCACCTCCGCGCGCTTCGCACTGGCCTGCCGAGAAATGGGCTGCCGTCATTGCCGGCAGCGCGCTCACCGCGGCGGGGATCGGCGTCGGTATCGGCTTTTCGCTGCGCGCAGGCTCGCTGGACGACGACGTCACGAGGCTCCGCGAACAGTCGGAGCGAGAAGAAGGTCAGGGTGCCTGCTACATCGGCGACTCGAAAATGCAGCTCAGCCAGACCTGCAACGAACTGCTCGAGCGCGAGGACTCGTACGACACGGCGCGAAACGTCGCGCTGGTCGGCTTCATCGGTGGCGGTGTCTTCGCGGTGAGCACCTCCGCGGTGTGGCTGCTCTGGCCCGACGAAAGCCCGGACGCCGCGCGCGCGCCCCGTCCGCTCGTCGGCGTGTCTCGGGCGGGCACGTTTTTCGGCGTCGCGGCGCAGTTCTGAACAACCGGTTGCCGCGGCGACTCGATGAGCGGGGCCGGGCACGCTCGAAGGTTCGCCGTTGCTCCCCCGACCAACACCCCGAAGAGCGGCGGCGCGCCCCGGGCGTGGCCGGCGTTCTGTTCTCGTCAGCCGGCGAGCACCCCCTCGAAGCCGCCGCCGAGCTCCGACACGCCCGTGAAGGAAGCCAACTGGGCTGACGTTTTCGGACGATCTGCAAGGCATGGTGAAGGTTGTGAAGTAGTCGGCGCGACCGAGACTCGAGCCGTCGTGGCCCAATCGGTAGCTTCGTAGGCTACGGCGCGGGAGGATGCGTGAGGTGAGGTGATGTGCCCCTGTGCCGGCACCCGCTTTCACCGAGACAGGAATATGCGCGCGACGTTCTGGCGCTACTGCCTTGAACCTCGCGACGTACCGTGCAACGAAGCCCTGCGTGGCCCGTTCTTAACCCGTGACTCTCGGGCTGGAGGAGCTTTTTATGAAGAATCGATCACTGTTTTGGTTGGTGGGTTTGACGACGGCGTGCACGTTGAGCACGCTCGGCGCCTGTGGCGGCGACGATGCGACGCCGGTCGGCGGCGCCGGCAATGCCGGGGAAGGCGGCGAGGGTGGGTCCGGAACGAGCGGCACTGCCAGCGGCAGCGGCGGCACGGTTTCTTCTGGCGGTGTTGCTTCCGGCGACGGCGGCACGTCGAGCAGCGACGGCGGTACGTCGAGCAGCGGCGACGGCGGCATGTCGAATGCTGCCGGCGGCTCGGACGGCGACGGCGGCGCTTCCGACGGCGCCGGTGGTGACGGCGCAGCCGGCATGCCTCCGACCGGCGACGGCGGTGACGGCGGCGGCGGCGGCGACACCGAGCGCGTCGCGATCTGCAGCTCGTACTGCACGCACTTCCTCGAGATCTGCGGGGCGGCGGACGCCAACACTTACGAAAATCTCGACGACTGCAACGGCGTGTGCCTCGAAGCTAGTTGGGCGATCGGCCTGACCGACGCCGGCACAGGGAATTCGATCAACTGTCGCATCTCGCACACCAACCTCGCGAGCGGGTTCGACCCGGGCAGCCAAGCTGAGTCCTGGAACACGCACTGCGGTCACGCCAGCGAGAATCCGCCCAACACCTGCGTCGACGTGTGAGCAGGCGCCGGTTACCGGGCCGTCGGCAACGGCGGCCCGGGCCGTTCGGGGTACGTTGATCGTCTGAGCCGAGCCCGAGCGACTGTTCAGCCAAGGGCGTCGCGGAGCGACTTGGCCAGCGAGGCGTCGAGAGCCTCCAGCTGGCGCAGTTGTTCCGCGGCGAGGGCGCGATGCCCGGCTTCGGCGAAGCAGAGACCCAGCTGGTGGATCGTCTCGGGATTGCCGGGACGCAGCCGGGCCACGTGCTGAAACGGAGCGAGCGCCTCTTCGGGGCGTCCGAGGAGTCTCAGGTTTTGGCCGAGGCGCGCGTGGGCGACGACGTCGTTCGGCTCTCTCAGTGTGGCTTGACGAAACGCGGCGGCGGCTTCCTCGAGGCGGCCGAGCTTTTCGAGTGTCCGCCCGAGGCTCACGTGGATGCTGGCATCGTCTAGGCCCGCGGCGACGGCGCGGCGGTACGCCTGTACGGCTTCGTCGAGCCGGCCCACTTGTAACAGGCCGAAGCCGTGCGCGGCGTGCGTCGTCGGATCGTTCGGCGCGTGCTCGGCGGCGGCTTCGAGCGAGCCAATCGCCGCGGCGACGTCGCCTTTCCGGAGCTCCGCGAGCCCGAGCGCCGTGCGCGCCGCGCTGAGCGCCGGATCGCGCGCGACGGCGAGTCGATACGCGTCGATGGCTTCGTCCAGGCGTCCTTGCTCGGCGTGGATCCGTCCGAGCACGTAGGCGCTCTCGCCGCTCTCCGGGTCGGCGCTGACGGCTCGCGTGGCAGCGTCCACGGCTTCGAGCGCCTGGCCCGCCGCGGCGTACATCTCCGCGAGCTTGCTCCAGGCCTTCGCATGGCCCGGCCGCTGCTCGACGATGAGGCGCAGCGCTTGGAAGGCGTCCGGCGGCCGGCCCACTTTCTCGCAGGCAAGGGCCCATTCGAAGCGCGCGTCGACGTCGCGCGGGTCTTGTCCGAGCACTTCCGAATACGCTTGCACGGCCTCGCCGAAACGGCGAAGCCGCATGCACACGGCACCGAGCGTCTTGTGCGCGGCGAGCAACGTCGGGTCGACGCGCACCAGGGTGCGTCCCAGCTCGAGCGCCTCCGCGTCGCGACCGAGCGCCGTGAGGCAGTTCATGAGCTCGAGCCTCAGGGCCGCGGCCCCGGGCGAGAGATCCGCGGCCTTCTGGCACCACGGAAGAGCCTGCTCCGGTTTTCCCCGTTCGAGCAGCAGGCGGCCGAGGCGCGCCGCTTGCTCGGCCGTGACGTCGTCGAGGCGGAGCGCACGCAGATAGGCCTCGACGGCTTCTGCCGTTTCACCGACGCGATCGGCCACGCCGGCGCGGCGAAGCTCGTGCTCGCGCCCGACCTCGCCGGCGCCCGAGAGGCGGTTCAGAACGTCGAGCAGCGCTCGATCGTCGCCCAGGCCTTCGTAGGCCCGGGCCAGGCCGGCGAGCAGCTCACGATCGTGGGGCAGGCGCGCGAGCGCGTGCTTGAGTGTGCCGACGGCGCTCGCGAAGTCCTTGCGCTCGAGCTGTAGGCTCGAGAGGTCGCGCTGGGCTTCGATTTGATCGGGCTCGAGCACGAGCGCCTGGCGATAGGCTTTTTCGGCTTCGTCCTTGCGTCCGGCGGCGCGCGAAGCGCGCGCCAGCAAAAGGTGCGCCTCGGCGTGGTCCGGCTCGAGGCGCGACCATTGCCGCGCGGCCTGCGCCGTGTCGCGCGCGGAGCCGAGCTTTTCGTAGCAGCGCGCCGCGTGAGCGTACGCTTGGGCGAAGTCCGGCATGAGGCGCGAGGCGTCGCGGAAGCGCATGGCCGCGTCGTCGAAGCGCAACAGAGCCTCGAACACGAGGCCGAGCTCATGCTGAGCTTCGCCGTCGCTCGGCTCGCTCGTCAGACATTGTTCGAGCGGGCTGACGGCTTCTTCATTGCGGCCGAGCTCGTGGAGCAAGAAGCCGAGCCTCCGCGAAAGTGCGCGATTGCCGGTGCGCGTCGCGGCGTCGCGCAACAGATCCACCGCGTCCTGTCCGCGCCCGGCGCGGTGCAGCGCTTCGCCGAGCATGCCCTGCACGCGAACGTCCTCGGGTGACAGCCACTGGGCTCGCTCGAGCGCTTCGACCGCTTCCTCCGGCCGATTGGCTTTCAAGAGCAACTCGCCGCGCAGTATCAAGAGCCTGACGTCGCTCGGCGCGACCTTGAGCGCGCGGTGAAGCGTGAGTTCGGCCGCGTCGGCGTCGCCGGCGCCGAGCTGCGCGCGCGCGAGCTGCCCGAGGATTTCCGCATCCCCGGGTGCCTGCACCGCGGCCCGCTTGAGGGCTTCGAGCCCTTCGTTCGTCTGACCCATGGCGAGCCGGCAGAGAGCCCGCCCGCGCTCGGCTTGCGCGTGGGTCGGATCTTGCTCGAGCACTCGTTCGAAGTGCGACAGCGCCTCCGCGTGGCGCCCGATTTCGCGCAGCGAATCCGCGTAGAGCGCGCGGGCCTCGAGGTCCATGTCGTCGACGGATTCGAAAGCTTCCACGGCTTCGGCATGGCGCGAGAGCCGCCGGTAAAGCTCTCCCAGCGCCGTCAGCGCGTGGCTCCAATCGGGGCGTAGGCGCCGCGCTTCGAGCAACGACGCGAGCGCGTCCTTCTCGCGGCCCTCTTGCTTGAGGATGATGCGCACGCGCTCGAGCAGCGCGTCGGCGTTTTCCGGCCGAAGCTCGAGCGAGCGCTCGAACGCCTGGAGCGCCTCCGGCTCGCGCCCCAGGCTCAGGTGGTAGTGCGCGATACGGTGCCAGAGCCCGGCGTCGTCGGGGCTCAAGTCGCGCGCCTTGGAAAGCGCCGCGAAGGCGTCGTCGCCGCGGTTCAGGCGTTCGTAGGTGTTCGCCAAGTGAACGTACGTTCCGGCGAGGTTCGGGTCGAGATCGCGCGCGCGCTCGAGCTCCGCGAGGGCGTCGATGTACTCGTTCCGCGCGGCGAGACACGCGCCGAGGCCGGCATGCGCGGGCGCGGACGCTTCCGTTTCCGCGAGCGCGTTGCGAAACGCCGCTGCGGCCTCGTCCACGCGCGAAAGCCCGAGCAAGAGCTCCGCGTGAATCAGGGCGAGACCCGGCACGCCCGGGCTCAATGCGCGCGTGCGGCCATAGAGCAGCGCCGCTTCGTCGACGTGACCGAGCCGCGCCGCGAGCTCCGCGGCGGCGAGCAGCGTCGGCAAGTGCTCGGGCTCGAGCTCGAGCGCGCTCTGATACGCGTCCAAAGCCGGAGCGCCCTCCCCCAGCGCGACCAACGCTTCGGCGAGCAAGCACCACGCGTCGCGCCGGCGAAGCCCCGTCGCGAGCGGTGCGAGCACGGCCTTGGCACGTTCGAAGCTCTGCGCCTTCGCGTGCACCCGGCCGAGATCGAGGCCGAGCGCGCTGTCGTTCGGCATCATCCCGTAGGCGCGCTCGAGCGGCTCGATCGCTTCGGTGAAGCGACCGCCGGCCGCGTGCGAGCGGCCGAGCTTGAGCAGACAATTCGCGTCGTTCGGGTTGAGCTTTACGGCGCGCCTCAACGGTTCGGCCGCGTCGGCGGCTCGCTCCAGGTGCATGAGCGCATCCGCTTGCGCCACCAGCGCCTCGAAGTAGTCGGGCTTGGCCGCGGCTGCCGCACCGAACGCTTCCGCCGCGCCTTCCAGATTCTCGAGCGCGAGCTCGCACTCGCCGAGACCGAAGAAGGCTTCCGAGAGATCCGGTTTGATCTTGACGGCGCGCCTGTAGCTCTCCACGGCTTCCCCGAACCTGGCGAGCTTCTGCAGCGTGCGCGCCTGATTGAAGCGCGTGTGGTGATCCTTCGGATGCAGCAGTAGCCGCGTATTCAGCCGATCGAGGATCTGTTCCAGCTCCGAGCTCATGCGCTTGACCGCGAAGCGTGAGACTACTCGATGAGACAAGCGGATTTCATCAAAATCGGAGCGGCCTTTCACCGAGTCCTGCCGGACGTCCTCGAGTCCTGCCGGACGTCCCGGCGCGAGCGGGCGCGGCTCGTGCTAACTTCCGCGCCGCCGTGCCCATAGTTGGGATTGACCACGTACAGTTGGCTATGCCGCAGGGCGGCGAGGCGCGGGCGCGTGTGTTCTACGCCGGGTTGCTCGGCCTCGGCGAAACCGCGAGGCCGCCGGCGCTCGCGGGCCGCCCCGGCGTCTGGTTCGAGAATGATCGCGCGCGACTCCACCTCGGTGTCGAGGCCGACTTCCGCCCGGCGCGGAAAGCGCATCCCGGCCTACGCACGCAGGGCTACTTCGAGCTCGTCGAGCGGCTGGAAGCGGCGGGCTACCCGGTCGTTCACGCCGAAACGCTCGCCGGCATGCGGCGCTCGCACGTTTTCGATCCGTTCGGCAACCAGCTTGTTCTCGGAAGGCTTCGTCAACGTCGACTGGCTCGAGCTCACAACGGTAGCTTCCTCGACGAAGCGACCCAGGCAAAAGGCCCGGCATTCGCCGGAGCCGACTGCCAGACCCCGAGCGCGCCGACTCCGGCGCCGTCCGGCGCGATCCAGGGCCTGAAGGTCATGCCGTCTCGGGACGTCATGCAGCGGCGTGTCGAAGAGGATGGGCTTTTGCCAGCGCGCCTGCTCGGGGTACTCGACGCCGAACTCCCAGATAAGCATACGCCCCGAGCGTGACTCCCGTCTGAACGGCATCGGGCCACTCGAACGGCCGAAACTCGGAATCGAACCCGAGCCGTCGCCCGGTCCGGCGATATTCGGCAAGAGCCGCGCCGTGTCATCCCGGCGCGTCATGGCAGCTGCGGACCTCGCTCGTCGCGTTGACTCGATACCTGGAAATGGGTAGAAGTTGCGGTAATGAGACGTGGGAAACCTTATGTCGGGTGTGCCGTCCTTCTCTGCAGTTGCGGCGCCGGGTCGAAGATGGACGTGCGCGCTCCGGTCGAGGTCAGCGGCGGCTACCTCGCTCGCTCCTTTTCGCAACACGGCGCATCGATCGACCGTGGCGATATGGTGACGCGACTGGAGGACAACCCGGAGGCAGCGGACCTCGTCGGCGCATCGCAAACGAAGCAGACGATCGCCGTGATCATCGGTGCGATTGGAGGCGGCCTCGTAGGGTGGCCGATAGGAGCCGCCCTGGCCGGCAACGACGATCCGCCCTGGGTGCTCGCCGCGATCGGTGGAGGGCTCATCGTCGTCTCGATCCCCATAGACGTTTGGGGTGACGCAGACCTCGTGGAAGCGGTGGAAGTGC
>DASWGX010000457.1:0-11051 GCA_036393455.1 Polyangiaceae bacterium | reverse complement strand
TTCTCGTCCTCATCAAGTCGACGACTTCCGTTCGCAGTTCGCCTCGAAAACACGCGCGGCGAAGGATGGCTGAGCTGCTAACGGCGATGCCCTGCCCCCTGCTGCCTTCACCACTCCCGGCCTCACCTCCAATCAAGACTGGGCGAGACCTGCCTGCCCGCTCTTTCTTGCCCGCTCTTCGTCAAAGCAGGACCGAGTCGTCCACCTCGGTAGCTTCTTGCGCCACGATCGTGCGCGTTTCCTCGTCGCGCTTGACGGCCAGCTCGTAGAGCTCCGCCAACACCTCCGGGTGCGCTTTGACGGCTTCCAGAAACCGATCTCGAGGCAGATGCAGGGTCAACGTCGGGTGCCGCGCCACGACGTCGGCGTTCGCCGGGCGCCTGAGCACGAGCGCGACCTCTCCCACCACTTCGCCTGGACCGAGCTGCACGATGATGGTCTTGTCTTCCGACGCGTCGCGGTGAACGACCTCGAGCTGTCCGGAGGCGACGAGGTAGAGGCCTTCGGACTCCGCGCCCTGCACGATGACGCGATCGCCCGGCTCGAACGAGCGCATTACGAAACGCTGGAGCAGCGCCGTCCGATCGGCGGGCTCTACCGCTCCGAGGATCGAACTGGTGCGAAACAGGTTCTCCATCATCCGCTTGCGGCAGAATTCTGCGAACACTTCGCCGACTTCCGGCTCCCGCGCCGCGATGTCGTTCAGCGCCGCACGGCTCGTGCCCAAGACCAGAGTGGGCCGGCTCGCGACCACGCTGGCCGCGCGCGGCGCCCTGGACAGAAGCGCCATCTCGCCGAATACCGCGCCGCTTCCGAGGCGCGCGAGCGAGAAAGACTCGTCCCGCGACGTCGCCTTGCGGACCTCGAGCTCGCCGCGAGCGATCACGTAGGCGTGAGAACCTTGTGTGCCCTCCTCGATGAGCACGCTTCCCACCGCAACGGCGACGACCTCGAACGTCCGCATCAGCGAGCGGAGCCCCGGCGCGGTGAGCGACGAAAACAACACGTGCGGTGCCACGCGCGCGGGGCTCGGGCGCGGGAAGCGCTCGGCTTCGGCGAGCGCGCTCTCGAGGCGTGCCAGCACGGCGGCGTCGCCCACGGCGGGGCCGAGCGGTGCGGGCTCCGCGGTGGGACCGCCCAGCGACGGTGGCAAGGGACGTTCCGCGAGGCGCCGCGAGCCCTTGGCGAAGATTTCGCCGAGCTCGTCCAGGCGTTCAGCGGCCGTTCCTCCGGCTCTTTCGATCTCCCGGCACGCCAAAATGGACAGCGGAAGGTTACCTGCGTCGAGCGCCCGCGCGGCCGCGAGCTCGAAGGCCTTCCGCGCCGGTTCCGCAAGACCCATGGCGACGAGCGCGCGTCCGGTGACGTGCAGCGCGTGCGCGGAACCGGGATACGACTCGAGCAGGGGAAGCACGACGCGCAACGCTCGCCGGGCGTCGCCGCCGAGCTCGAGCGCTAACGCGCGATCCGCAACCGCCAACACGGGGTCCAAAGGAGCCGTCGACGGGGTCACGCCGAAACCGTATCACGACTCGTCGCGGTCGGGCTTCGGGCTCGGCGCGGCGTCGGTACGGCCGGCGATAGCGGCGCTCATGGCGCGTGCGGTGGCCGCGACGAGCGGCACCAGGAACGGGTAATCCATGCGCGTCGGGCCGATGACGCCGACGGCGCCGCCCGGCTCGCCGCCCTGTTCGCGATACGGCGCCGCCACCAGACTGACGGGATACCCCACCGCCGCCGTCGCTTCCTCGCCGAGGAAAACCTGCACTTGTTCGCTCGCCAGCGTGCGGTCGAGCAGATTCACGAGTTGCTCGCGCTCTTCCAGCGCCCGCATCACCTCTTTGACTTGGGTCGTGTGTGCGAACTCCGGCTGCTCCAGCAGGCGCGCCCTTCCTTCGATGATGATGTCCTGCGTGGGCGAAGAGCCCTCGAGCGCCGCGTTGATCAACGACACCCCGAGCCCCTGCAGCTTGGCGAGCTCGCCGCGTTGCGCCGCGGCGCCGTTCGCAACGTAGTCGCGCAGGGAGGCGAGGCTGAGCCCTCCCACCATCTCCTCGAGCAGGTTGTGGACGCGTTCGAGCTCGCCTTCCGAAGGCGGCCGCTCCATCCGTATGAAACGGTTCTCGACCGTTCCGTCGGAAAGCACGATGACGCTCAAGAGCTCGCCCGGACGCGTGGGAATGAACCGCAATTTCACGACCGTGCGCTGGTCGGTGCGTGAGCGGAACGTGATGGCCGCGACGCCGCTCATGTCGGACAGCAGCCTGCCGACCTCGCGCAGCATGTCCGCCCCGGGCGGCAAGGCCTCGAGCTGGCTCTGAATCTGCTGAGCGCTGCCGACCGGCAGCTCGCGGGCACTCAACAGGGCGTCGATGAAGAGCCGAAACGCGGCCGGCGTCGGCACGCGGCCGGCCGAAGTGTGAGGCTGAACCAACAGCCCCGCATCCTCCAGGTCGGCCAGCACGTTGCGAATGCTGGCCGGCGATAGGTCGAAGCCGTATTTCTTGCTCAGCGTCCGGCTGCCGACGGGCTCGCCGCTCGCGATGAACTCGGTGATGACGGCGTAGAGGATCGACCGGGCGCGCTTGGAGAGGTCCATCCTGAAACTCGAGTGTGACGCGGCTCTCCGGCCGACGTCAAACGGCGCGGGGGTCGCCGGCCGGCTCGCGGGGCGCTTCGAATGCGAGCACCCTACCGGGCGCGAGCGCCTTCCGGCTCGCGTCGGGGCCAGGCCCCGGGAAGGCCGCCGGAAAGGGCTCCGAGAAGTGCGCGGGACAATGGCGGCGGGAAACGAATGCGGCGGAAAAGCAAGTTCGAGTGACCCCGAGTTCGGGCAGCGAAAACCTTGACAGCTTTTGCATGGCCTCCGATGATGCCGGAGCGCTTATTTTCAGCGCTTGGAGGCACGAGTGACCATTACGCTGCTCGCCATCGACGACAGCAAGACCATGCGAAGGGTGGTCGAAATTACCTTCGCGGGAGAAGACTTTCGCACCGTAGCGGCGGAGGGGGCCGCCGACGGCTTGACCAAGCTTCAGGCGGAACGCCCCACGATCGCGCTCGTCGATGCCGGGCTCGCGGGCACCAGCGGCTACGACGTGTGCCAGCAAATCAAGCAGCAGGCGCCCGGCACCGCCGTCATCATCATGTCGAGCAAGCAGCAGCCCTACGACCGCAATCGGGGCACGCAAGTGGGAGCCGACGATTTCATCGACAAACCGTTCGATACCCAGCAGCTCATCGACAAGGTCATCGCCCTGGCGCGACGCGGAAGCTCCGTAGCCGCGGCGGCCCCCGCGCGGCCGCCGGCGCCGGCCGTTTCCTCCCCTGCCCCGGTTCGCGCGCCGGCACCCTCCGCCGACGCGGGACAACGCGTGCGCGTGCAGACTCTCTCGTTCGGAACGTCGAGCGACGACATTCTATCGGCGCCCCCGGCCGCCCATGTTGTGGCGTCGCCCGCGCCCGTGGTAGCGCCCACGCCGGCCCCGCCGGTCGCTCGGACCGCGCCCCAAGCGGCCGTGCCGCCGGCGCAGCCGTCCCGAGAACCTGCGCCGGTGCCGCGTCACGCAGATGGCGACAACGGCAAGTTCCCGGACAAGCTCGCGGGCCTTGGCTTGACGTCGGAGCAGGTGCAGGCCGTCCTCGCGCTTTCGCGCGAAGTCGTGGAACAGGTCGTCTGGGAAGTCGTCCCCTCGCTGGCGGAGGCGATGATCGAGGAAGAAATCAAGCGGCTCACGAGCGACTAGCGCGCTGTCCCCAAAAGGCTGCGTCCGGCGGCTCGAAAAGCCCGGTACCGGGCAGGTGGAAGGCCCGTGACGAAAACGAAGTCATGGTAGATTGCCCCGAAGCAGGCGCGGTGTGGCAAAACTCGACGATCCGCCCAACCCACAGGGAGAATTCGACGACGACCGAACCGCGGTGGTGAACCTCGCTTCGCTGCGGGGCGCCGCTGGGCTGGCTCGCGATCGCCATTTGCTCGTGCGCGTGAGGGGTAACAACCTCGGCCAGGCAGTCCGCCTCGGCGCCCAACCCTGTACGCTCGGGCGACATCCAGATTCCGAGATCTGGATCGGAGACGACGGCGTAAGCCGCCGCCACGCGCGCATCGTCGAGAACGCCGCGGGGCATGTGCTGGAAGACCTCGCCTCGGCGAACGGAACCTTCGTAAACGGGGTGCGCGTGGAACGGCACCAGCTTCGCGACGGCGATCTGATCCAGCTTGGACCCATCGTGGCCTTTCGTTACAGCGTGACCGACAGCGAGCAGGAGCTGTTGCTCGGACGTCTGCACGCCGCGAGCGTCACGGATTCCTTGACCGGAGCGGCCAATCGCGACCATTTCGATCACATGCTGAGCGGCGAACTCAGCTACGCGCGCCGGCACCACGCGGACTTGTCGCTGGTTCTCTTCGACCTGGATCACTTCAAATCGATCAACGACACCTACGGCCATCCGTGCGGCGACGCCGTGCTCGTAGCCGTCGCGAGCGCGGCGCGCGAAGCGCTGCGCAAGGAAGACGTACTGGCGCGCTACGGCGGCGAAGAATTCGCCGTCATCCTGCGCGCGATCGACCTGAAAGGAGCGTCCGCGCTGGCCGAACGCCTGCGCCAGCTCATCGAGGAGCTTCGCGTGCAGCACGGCGAGCACGAGGTCCGCGTCACGGCGAGCCTCGGCTGCGCCTCGCTGGTCGACGCGGGCGACGCGGGCGACGCCAGACCGGAGGCGTTGATCGCGACGGCGGATCGGCGCCTTTACGCTGCCAAGGAAGCGGGGCGCAACCGCGTGGTCGCCCACGGTTGACACGCGCAACTACGTCCCTGCCGGCTTCGATCGTGGCCGCCGCGGCACGATTCGATGGCATGCAACGGGTCGTCGTGAGCGTCCGCGAGGGTCACGCCGAGCTGGTGCGCGCGGCGCTCGAAGCGGTCCGAATCGGGGGCTGGGAGGAACGCAGCGCCGGGGACCGCGAGCTCTTCATCGCCTACTTCGACGCAAGGGGCGCCGCGCGACGCTGGCTTCGAGCTCTCGAGCAGCGCTTGCCCGCCGCCGCTTGCTCCAAGGTCGACCTCTCCGCCTTTTGCGACACGAGCTATACGCGGCGCGCCTCAGAGCGCTTCGAGCCCATCGCGCTCACGCCGACGCTCGTCGTCGTGCCGACACGCGCTCTGGAGCGGACCAGCGCCAAGACGTCGGCCAGGAGAAAACTCAGGCTCGAGCCCGGGTGGTGCTTCGGGGACGGCGATCACCCGTCCACCCGCCTCGCGGCTGTCGCCGTGGAACGCGCCTGTTCCCGGCGCAAGCACGCGCGATTGCTCGACGTCGGCTGCGGCAGCGGAATCCTTGGTCTGGTCGGGCTCATGTCCGGCGCGAGCGCGACGACGCTCGTCGACGTGGACCCCGCGGCGCGAGACTGCGCGCGCCACAACGCGCGGCTCAATCGCCTGTCGGCGCGTTGTCGCGTGTGCGCGACTCCCGTCTCGAGGCTGCGAGGTTGCTACGGCGTCGTCGCCGCCAATCTCGACGCGCGGACAATCATCGAGCTTGCGCCGCGCTTCGCGACGCTGACGGCACGCGCAGGGGCACTGCTGTTGACCGGCTTCATCGATGACGCCGAGGCCGAGGTCGCCCGCGCCTTTTCCGCGCGGCTCTGGGCGCGGCGGGCGGCGCGCCACCGCGGCGGTTTTGCGTTGCTCGAGCTGGTGCGCCTGGGCAACGCCGTCGACACTTGCTAGAGACGGCGCGTCTTTCGTTCGAGCCGCGCCGTCATGGACGAGGAGCCCCTCCGACCCGAAGCCGAAGCGCCCCTTGCCGGGCGCGGCGCGCCCGCGCCGGCCGAGAGCTCACGGCGCGGCAACTGGCTGCGCGGTGCCGCGCTGCTTCTGGGCGGCTCGCTGCCGGTCTTCCTCTTGATGTGCACGGACCGGCGCTGGTCGCCGAGCGTTCCGGTCGGCGCCCTCGGCTGCCTGGTGGCGACTACGGGCGTGCTCGATCTCATGGGCGCGTTTCGTCCGAGCGGCAGGGCGGGTCGCACGTCCCTCGCGTGGCTAAGCCTGCGCTCTCCCCTCGTCCGCTGCCTGGCCGCCACCGCCGCAGCATACTGCGCGCTCCGGCTCGCCGTGGCGGGAGTGCTGCCTCTGCCGCGGGCGAGCTCGGCGCTGCTCGTCACGGCGAGCTTCGGTTGGGTGCTCGTGGAGCTCGCGCGCCTCTGGACGCTGTTCTCGACGGCGGCAGCGGGCGCAACGCCGGAAGCGCCGTCCGCGCCGTGGTGGCGCCGCCACGGCTTTTGGCTGCTCGCGTTCAACGCGCTCTTGGCGTTGCCGATGCTGGGCAACTTCTCGCTCAGCGATCCCTGGGAAACGCACTACGGCGAAGTCAGCCGCGAGATGCTCGCACGCGACGATTGGATCTCGCTCTGGTGGGCGCAGGACGGCTGGTTCTGGTCCAAGCCGGTGCTCGATTTCTGGATTCAGGGCTTGAGCTTTTCACTCCTCGGTGTGCGGTACGAACCCGACCAGATGATCGGCGCCGTCGCGAGCGGCGCGTTCCCGCAGCCGGAGTGGGCGGCGCGGATGCCGATCTTCGTCATAACGCTGGCGTGCCTTTACTTTCTCTATCGAGGTACGGCCCGCGCCCTCGGCGCGCGCGCCGCGTTTTTCGGCGGCATCGTGCTCAGCACGACGCCCTACTGGTACTTCATCGAGCGCCAGACGATGACCGACATGCCGTACGTCGCGCCCCTGGCGGCGACGTTCGGCTGCTTCCTGCTTGGCTGGCTCGCGCCGCCCGACGCTCGCGTCCGGAGCGTGCGGGTGGCATTCGGGTCGCGCTCGTTCGAGCTCTCCGGCTTTCACGCACTCGTCGGCGCGGTGGTGCTGAGCACGCTGCCCCAGCTGCTCTACCTGCTGTCGCGGAACTTGACACTCCACCTCGATGCGAACCCACCCGGCTTCCGCTGGCACACCGACGAGTTCTTGCAGGGATCGGGCGGCGGCAACTGCGGCCTGGCCGGGAACCAGGCGTGCCGCTGGATGGAAGCCGTCAATCCGAACCTGGAGCCCGCGCTCACCGCGATCACCTTCGCCGTCGCCCTCACGCTGTTGCTCACCCTCTTGCGCGAAGAGCGCCGAGCGCGACGCCTCTGGTACGCCGCAGCGTGGTATTTCGCGACGCTGAGTGCCATGGCGAAGGGCGCCCCGGGCCTGGTCGTTCCCGTGTTCGTCGTGGCGGCTTTCATCGTCGCGACGCGGCGCCCCGGCGAGCTACGCGACGTCATGCCGACGACGCTGGTGCTCTTGGTCGTGTGCATCGTGCTGCCCTGGTACGTCCAGATGTACGCCCGTCACGGTCAACCGTTCATCGACCGGCTACTGTTTCACGACATGTACAAGCGAGCGTTCGTCCACGTTCACGACACGAATGCGGGCGACAACGTCAGCTTCCGCTACTATGTCTGGCAGCTGGGCTACGGACTTTTCCCGTGGTCGGGGCTCGCCCTTGGCGGGCTCCTCTGGTGGGGCCGGCGCGAGCTCATGAAGGATGGAACCGAGCCGGACGCGATGCGCGCCGAGCGCGAGGCGCTCTCGCTATGCGGGCTCTGGTTTCTGACCTGCTTCGGTCTTTTCACCATCAGCCTCACCAAGTTTCATCACTACATCCTGCCGGCCGTGCCGCCGCTGTGCGTGCTCGCCGGCGTCGTGCTCGACCGCTTGTTCGGGCCGCCCGACGGTCGGGCCCGGCCGGCTCTCGGCTATGCCGTCGTCGGCGGGCTTGCCGCGACCCTGCTCCTGTACGGCGCGAGCGAGCTCTGGCCGGGCAGCTTGCTCGGCGACACCAGTACCGAAGGTCTGCCGCCAGAGGCTCGACCCTGGCGCGGCGCCGGTATGCTCTGCCTCGCACTGGCGCTCGGAGTCCTCGGCGTCTGGCGCTTCGGCGCTCGGCAGAGGACCGACGAGGAGACTCTGATTCTGCGATCGACGGCGCTCGGCACTGCCGGACTCATGGCGACCGTTGCGCTCGTGCTCGTGGGTCGCGACCTTCTGGTCGACCTGCCCGGCGACGTGGACGCCAACGCGCGTTTCATGCATTTGTTCACGTACAACTACGACCGCGCGTGGCCGAAAACGCTCGATTTCGGAGCGGCGTTCTTCGCGGCAACCGCCGTCGCCGCGGCGGCTCAGAGCGCGGCGGTGCTTCATGCTTGGCGCCGGCACGCCGCGGCGCTGCTCTCCGCCTGCGGCGTGCTGTGCGCAGCATGGGCGCTCAACGTCTACTTCGTCAAAGCGGCCCCTCATTGGGGCCAGCGAGAGACGGTGATGGCCTACTACCGCGATCGCAAGGGGCCCGAACAGCCGCTCGTGGCCTTTCAGATGAACTGGAAGGGCGAAAATTTCTACACCGGCAATCAGCTGCCTGCGTTCGTTACCACGGGTAAGGCGTTCAAGGACTGGCTTTCACGTCAACGAAGGCGCGGCGTCGACGTGATGTACTTCATGACCGAGCACACGCGCCTCGGCACGCTCAAGCGCGAGCTCGGCGAGTACGAAAGCTTCACGCCGCTCACCGACAAGGGGCTGAACAACAAGTTCTTCGTCGCGCGCGTCGTCTTCTGAGCTCCGCGCGCAGCGCGTTTTCGACCCGCGGCGGCTCAAGCTCCAAAGTGCCGTTCGAGCGCGTCGAGCACGCCTTCTACCGTATAGACGTCGGCCTGAACCGTCGCGCGGAGCCCGAAGCTCTCGAGCGCCTCGGACGTCACGGGTCCGATGCTGGCCAGCACCACGCGACCGAGCAACGCCTTGTCGCTGCCCAGCGCCTCGCACAGACTCGAAACGGTCGAGCTCGACGTCAGGACGATCACGTCGAGCTCGCCTTGCTCCAAGCGACGCGAGAGCTCGCCGGCGCGCTCGGCGCCAACGGGACGGGTGCGGTAGGCGGCCACGACGTCCACGTCGAAGCCGCGCGTTCTCAAGATGTGTGGCAGCTCTTCGCGCGCCACGAGCGCGCGTGGAATCAACACGCGGCCGCCGCTCGCGCGCGCCAGAATGGCTCCCGCCAGCGCTTCGCCGACGAACTCTTCGGCGACCAGGTCGGCTACGATGCCCGTCGGTTCCAGGGCGCGCGCGGTGCGCGGTCCGATCGCCGCGACGCGTGCCGCGCCGAAAGCGCGCGCATCGAGGCCTTGGTCGCGCAACGCGGCCCAGAAACGTTCGACCCCGTTGGCGCTCGTGAACACGACCCAGTCGTAGGTGGCAGCGGCACGCGCGGCACGCGCGAGCGCCGCGGGATCCGGCGGCGGCGCGATTTCGATCAAGGGGAAGAGAATCGGTTGCGCCGCCCGACGCCGGATCGCCTGGGCTGTCGCCGAGGCCTGGTGCCGCGCCCGAGGAACCAGGATTCTCTTGCCGAATAGCGGTCGGTTGTCGAAAAACCGAAGACGCTCGCGCAGCCTCACCACGTCCCCGACGAAAATCACCGCGGGGTTGCTCAAACCTCCGGCTCTGCAAAGCGCCGCAATGTCGTCGAGCCGGCCCTCGACGACGCGCTGCTCGGCGCGCGCGCCCCACTGAACCACTGCGCAGGGACAATCCGGAGAGCGCCCGCCGTCGATCAGGGCTCCGGTGATCGGCTCGATGCGCCGCATGCCCATCAGGATGCAGAGGGTGTCCGTCGCCGTGGCCAACTTCTGCCAGGCGGCGGCACTCCATTCCTTGCCGGCGCGATCGCTACCGGTGATGAATGTCACGCTGGAAGACAAATCGCGATGCGTGAGGGGAAACCCCGCATAGGCGCCGATCGCAACGGGCGACGACAAGCCCGGAACGATTTCGAATGGAATGCCCGCGTCCGCGAGCGCCAAGGCTTCTTCCGCGCCACGCGCGAACAAGTACGGATCGCCTCCCTTCAGCCTGACAGTGCGCTTGCCCTGCCGCGCGAGCTCGATGAGCTGCTGCGTGATCGTCTCCTGCGGCGGGCTGCGCTCGCCGAAGCGTTTGCCGACGTCGCGAATCTCGGCTCGAACACAGTAGTCGAGTAGCTCGGGATGGCTGAGCGCGTCGTGCAGCACCACGTCGGCCTCCTCGAGAACCTGGCGGCCCCGCACCGTTACGAGGTCGGGCTCGCCGGGGCCCGCACCGACAAGCCAAACCTTACCGAGAGACATCGTCGCCAGCCGAGACGCTAGCAAAACTTCGCCCCCGAGCAGGCCAGGGCATCCCAAAAGCCCCCGAGCGAACCGCATGCCTCGGCGGAGAGCTCTCAGAAAAATCGCCGGCTGCTTGACATGTCGGGCCCAACGTACAGAATACTCCCACCTTGTAGGTCTGTGTGGGCGATGAACGGGCCCACTCGACGTAACCGCTGAACACGAACTGGGAGCCTGATGAGCCAACCTGCGGACAACACGATGCAAGATACCTGGTTCGCGACGAACGGCGTGGTCCACGTCGGTCCGACGAGCTTCGAGGGGTTGGGGCGAGAGCTGGCGCAAGGCCAGCTTGCGGCGGACGCATTCGTCCGGCATTCGTCCTGGCGCGTGTGGAGGCGCATGGGTGAGCTGCTCGACCTGAGCTGGACCGGCAGGCAAGAAGCGATGCGCAACCTCGGCGAAATGAGCGCGGGGATCGGTGAACGCGCGAGCGGCCCCTATAGCCAACCGCCGCCGCCGCCGAGCAGCGCGGAGCTCCGGCAGCCGGCGAACGATTCCGCTCCGAGCTCGCCGCGCTCGAGTCTGCGTCCCACATCAGTCGATCCGGTCGGCCTGCTCGGGGCCGCGCGCGACCTCGATGCCGCTCAACTCTTGACGCTTTCCACCGCCGTCGCGGCCGCGTCGGCGCAGGTAGGGTTGCTCCATTCGCCCGGTCCGGGCGTTCCTCACGTCGTCACGACTGCCGTGCACGGCGCCGGAACGGAGCTTCTGCTCGGAGAGCGCATCGCCGAAGACGATCCCACGCTGCTCGCGGCCCGGTCGGGTTGCACCCTGGTCGGAGAACCGAACCCCGGTGAGGCTGGACGCTACATTGCCGGCCGCATCGGGCGCTGCCTGGCTCAGCCACGCG
>DASWGX010000456.1:0-9091 GCA_036393455.1 Polyangiaceae bacterium | reverse complement strand
GGGCTCCGCCAGGCGCTTTCGGTGGGTGAGCTCCGCGTCGCGGCGCAGCACTTCGAAGCGTACGCGCACGATCTCGATCCGATCGAAGATGGTTTCCAGCTTCGTCGCCTTGTCCATCACGTGTACCGGCGTGGTCACCTTGCCGCAATCGTGCAGCCACGCCGCGATGTGGAGCTCGTACCACTCGTCTTCGCTGAGCGAGAAGCCGGCGAACGGGCCGCTTTCCGCGTCGCAGACCGAGCGCGTGAGCATCTCGGTCAAGACCGGTACGCGCTCGCAGTGCCCGCCGGTGTAGGCCGACTTGGCGTCGATGGCGGCGGCGATCAGGCGGATGAACGACTCGAGCAGCGTCTTCTGTCCGTCCAAAAGGAGCTGATTGTCGAGCGCGATCCCGGCCTGGGAAGCGAGCGCTTCGACGATCAGCTGATCTTCGATGGAGAAGTGCACGAGCTCGCCCGTGGCGCGGTCCCGCGCGTTCAAGAGCTGCAGAACGCCGATCACCAAGCCCTCGTTGTTGACGAGAGGGATGGTCAAGAAGGACTTCGACCGGTAGCCGCTCTTTTCGTCGAAGTTCTTCGTGCCCGAAAAATCGAAGCCCTCGGCGTCGTAGGCGTCGGGAATGTTGACCGAGCGCTGGAGCCACGCGGCGTAGCTGGCCACGTTCTTGTGATTGGCGCCTCCGTGCTCGTCGCGCATCGGAATCGGTGGCAGCCCCACGGGAGTGCCGGTGGTTCCGCCGAGGTGCAGCCCGAGGGAATCGTTGATCAAGATCTCGAAGGTGAGCTCGTGATTCTCCCCTTTCAAGTAGAGCGTGCCGCCGTCCGCGTTACAGAGCTCCTTCGATTCGATCAGGATGGTCTCGATCAACCTGTCCTTGTTCTGCTCGGCGCTGAGCGAGATGCCGATGCGGTGCAGGAGCTCGAGCCGCCGCAGGCGCTCGTCGGTGCTCACCTCGGGCAAGGTGGAGTAGATGTCGAGCAGGCTGGGCCGCTTGCTGGATGGGACGGCTCTTCTCACGAGAGCCGACGATACTCTGAATGGGCGCCGCGATCGACGTTCGCCGATGGCCGCGGTAACCTCCGAAACCATGGTCTTGCGACGCGCGACCGCGCCCTCGGAAGCAGACGCCTCGGTGCCGGCTATTTCCGGCCCCGACGTGGCCCGCGTCACGCTCGTCGGGGGGTTTCTGGGCGCCGGCAAGACCAGCGTCGTGAACCAAGTGCTCGGACACGTCCGGCGCGAACGCCTCGCGGTAATCGTCAACGATTTCGGCGCGCTGAACCTGGACGGGTCGCTCATCGAATCCTCCGGCGGCGAGTCCGTCGCGCTCGGCGAAGGCTGCGTCTGCTGCAGCGTCCGCGACGATCTCGTGGATACGCTCGGGCGCCTGGTGGAGCGCGCGCCGCGGCCGCGGCGAATCCTGGTAGAGCTCAGCGGCATCAGTGATCCCGGCAAAGTGGTGCGCACGGTGGCCATGCTGGAGCGAAGCATGCCGCTCGTTCTCGACGGCGTGATCGTCGTCGTGGACGCGGAACAATTCCCGAGCCCCGACGCCGCGCACTATCTGCTCGCGCGCGACCAGCTGTGCCTGGCCGATCTCGTCGTCGTCAACAAGGTCGATCTCGTCGCCGCGCAGGGCCGGGAAGCGCTGCAAGAGCGCCTTCACCGCTACGTCCCCGAGGCGCGCATCGTGAGCGCGAAGCACGGCGCGGTGCCGCTCGAGCTACTCCTCGGTGAGTCGCCGCGCGGTAGGGAAGCGCTGCCGCCGGCGGAGGATGCCGCGACCCTCGGCGAGCTGCCAGGCGGGGCGCACGGCTTTTGCCGCGCCATGTACGGCTCCGAGAGCCCGATGGACCTCGAGCGGCTGCGCCGCGTCGCGACCGAGCTCCCGCCTTGGGTCTTTCGCGTCAAGGGCACGGTCTATTTGCGACAGCGCCCGCGCGCGGCAACGCAGCTGCAGGTCGTTGGGCGACGAGCCCGCATCGATCGCGGAGCGCCTTGGGGGTCAGCGACTCCCCGGACGGAGCTCTTGTGCATCGGGGCCGGCCGGGACTTCGATGCCGCCGTCCTCCGCGCGTGCCTCGGCGCTTGCGAGGCGCTCGAGCCTCGGAGCTTCTGGAGGCGGCTTTTCCGGGGGTCGCCGCGGCGCGAGCGGCTGCCGCGGAGCTCCGCCTGAGACTCGAGCCGAACAATGTTTCCATGCGCTGTCGCGCCTTTTTCGGCGAGGACGGCCATGAACGAGGCTCTACGCAGCGCCGAAAGCGCCGAAACCCAGGCATGGTGCAGCCTGTTTTCGGTCGCGGGAAAATCCGAGCGCTTGCGGCTACGGCCTCGACGTAATTCGGCGGGGCGGAGCCGTGGCCCTGGTGAGCCGCGGCGTCGACAGCCTGCTCTTGAATCGAGTCCTTCATGCTCGACGTCCCGCGACGTGCAGGGGAAACTCGCGGGGATGTCCGAGCCGGGCCTCGCCTTCGTGGGCCGAAAGCAGGAGCTTTCAGCGTTGGCGAAGGCGATCGACGACGCGGTGAGCGGCCACGGCAGCGCCTGGCTCTTGTCCGGCGAGCCCGGCATCGGCAAGAGCCGCATCGCCGAAGAGGTGGCGAGGCTCGCGGCGTCGCGCGGAGCGATCACGTTGTGGGGCCGCTCCTGGGAAGTGGGGGGCGCGCCGGCGTATTGGCCCTGGACGCAAGTGCTGCGCTCGCTGCTGCGCGGTCGCGATCCCGCGTCGGTTCGCGGCCTCATCGGCCACGACGCGTCCGCCATCGCGCAGGTTCTGCCCGGTCTCGATATCGGCGACGTCGAGCCGTTGAGCGTGTCGGAGCCCGAACAGGCGCGCTTTCGCTTGTTCGACGCGGTCGCCAGAGTGTTGTGCGACGCGGCGGCGTCGACGCCGCTGGTCCTGGTCTTGGAAGATCTGCACGCGGCCGATCCCTCCTCGGTGCTGCTGCTCGACTTTCTCACACGGCAGCTCCCGGCGACCAAGCTTCTTTTGGTGGGCACGTTTCGCGACGTCGAGGCGGAGCGCTCCGCGGTAGCTCCTCTCTTGGCGCGCGTTGCCGGCTCGGCGCGGGCCGTGGCGCTCTCGCGACTCTCTCACGACGACGTCGGAAGCTATCTCGAGCAAATTCTCGCCGCTGTTCCGCCGACTTCGGTCGTGCGCGCGATTCACGCGACCACCGAGGGCAATCCGCTGTTCGTCGTCGAAGTCGCGCGGCTCCTCGTTACGCGGGGCGGCCTGGAGCGAGCGTCGCTGTCCGTCGCGGTGCCGCAGGGCGTCAAGTACGTGATCCGGGAGCGGCTCGGCTTGCTGTCGGCGCCGGCGCTCGATGCGCTGTCGGCCGCGGCCGTGGTCGGTCGCGAATTTTCGCTGGCAACGCTTTCGAGCATCCTGGAGCTGTCCGCTTCCGCGCTGGCGCTCCTGATGAACGAGGCCGCCGCCGCAGCGGTATTGGTAGAGACGCTGCCGCAGAGCTACCGCTTCGGCCACGCGTTGTTCCGCGACGTGCTCTATCAAGATCTGGAGCCGGAACGGCGCCGGGCGTTGCACGAGCTCGCCGCGGCGGTGCTCGAAGGATCGGGCGCCGGCGAGCTGCCGTGGGGGGAAATTGCGCGGCATCTGCGCCAGGCCGGCGGCCACCCGGACAGGGTGCGCCATGCGCTGGTCCGAGCCGCCGCACGCGCCATGGATCAGCTGGCGTTCGACGATGCCGTCATCGCGTACGAGGGGGCGCTCCAGGAGCTCGAGCTCCGGGCGGACGCTTCCCGGCGTGAACGTTGCGAGCTTCTGGTGGCGCTCGGGCGTGCCCGCTCGTACGCCGGGTTTCACGACGCAGGACACCGCTCGTGCGCGGAGGCGGCCGCGCTCGCGCGCGAGCTCGGCGACGCGAGATTGCTCGCGGCCGCGGCGCTCGAATACGGATCGGTGTTCGTGTTCGCCAACGTCGATGAAATGCTGGTCGCGCTCTTGCGCGAAGCGCTCGAGGCGCTCGGCGACGAGCCCGCCGATCTGGTAGCTCGCGTGATGGGCCGGCTCGCCGCGGCGATGCAGCCGGCGGCGGCCCCGGCCGTGCCCATCGAGCTCGGCCGGCGCGCGATCGCGCTCGCGCGCAGCGTCGGCGACGACTGTACGCTGCTCGCCACCATGAAGAGTGCCTGCTCGGCCCTGATGGACCTCGGAGATCCGACGGAACGCGCCGAGCTGAACCGCGAGTATTTTGCGCTCGCACGGCGGCTCGGTGAAAAGGGCGAGGCCTTGCGCGGACAGATGCGTCTGGTTTTCGACTGTTTCGAGCTCGGAGACATGACCGGAGTCGGCGCGGCGCTGGAGGCTTGTTCCGCGCTCACGACCGAGCTCGATCAACCTCACTACTCCTGGCGACAGCGAGCGTTCGAGGCGATGCATGCGACGTGGTACGGCGACTTCACCGCCGCCGAACGTTTGAATCGCGAGGCGGCGGAGCTCGGTGAAGCAGCGCGCGACCCGAACGCGAGCCAGTGCATCCTGCTGCAAAGGCTCGCGCTCGGAGACGTGTCGGGAGGCGGGGCCGATTCCGCCGCCGTCGAGGTGCTGCGCCTCGGGCAGGGACGCGCCATCGAATGGTTTTGTCGCGGCTACGTGGCGGCCTACTGGGCGCGCGCCGGGAGGCTCGACGCGGCGCGCGCGACGCTGCTCGGGAGCGCGGTCGGACGCGCGCTGCAACTCGGCGATCGTTCTCTTTACGCGGCGTTCGCCACGGCGGTGTTCGTCCTGCGAGATACGTCCTTGGCGAAGGAGCTAAGAGCCGTACCCCCGGCCGGTCCGGAGCGGTTCGTGAGCGGTGGAATGACCGCGATGTACTGGGGCGCGCCGGCGGGCCACGCGCTGGCGCAGGTTGCGGCGGTTCTGGACGACTGGGCTTTCGCCGACGCACAGTTCACGGCGGCGTTCGAGCGGCTGATACGGTGTGGCGGCTTGCCGCGCGCCGCTTGGGTCTTGGTCGATCACGCGGAGACGCTGCTGTGGCAGGCTCGAAAGGAGCCGCCGGTGGCGGCATCGAACCGGGAGCGCGCGCGGACGTTGCTCGAGAAGGCGCTCGAGATCACAGCGTCGCTAGGAATGCCGAAGCTGCGCGAACACGCCGTGGAGCTCGCACGGGAAGCGGCAGCGGGTTCGTGCGCGAGCGACCCTCGACCGGCGCGAGCGGAGGCGCCGACCGAGGGTCCGTTCACGATGCGACTGGACGGCGAGTTCTGGACGTTCGAGTACGGCCCTTCGACGTTTCGCCTCCGCGACTCCAAGGGCATCCGGCTCTTGTCGAGGCTCGTGGAGGCGGCCGGCAGCGAGCTTCACGCGCTCGAGCTGATGCAGCCGGTGAACGGCCCTCTCGACGCCGGGGACGCCGGCGAGGTGATCGACGCCGAAGCGCGCGAGCAGTATCGGTTGCGCGCCAAAGAGCTTCAGGAAGAGCTCGACGAGGCGAACGGCTGGAACGACGCCGGGCGCGCGGAACGGGCCCGGGCCGAGCTTCGAGCGCTGACGGCGGAGCTTTCCCGCGCGTGGGGTCTCGGCGGACGCGAGCGACGCGTGGGCAGCGCCGCCGAGCGGGCGCGCGTCAACGTGCAGCGTCGTCTGAGGGACGCGCTCGCTCGTATCGACCGCGCGTGTCCCGAGCTCGGCAAACACATGGAGCTCTCGGTGCGGACGGGCGCGTTTTGCAGCTATCGTCCTCGCTAGAGCGCCGGCGAGCGAAGCTCTGGTATATGCTGCCCGCCATGTTGCGACATCATCGCGTCTCGATCGGCTTGATCCTCGTGGGGCTCGGAGCGGCGTGCGGCGGCCCTCCGGCACCCGTCGAACCGGCGGCGACACCGAGCCCCCCGCCGAGTCCGGCGGCACAACCCGCCGACTCGGAATCAAGGGCGAGCAGCGAGCCTACGGAAGCGGAGCCGAGCTCGGAGGAGCTCGAGGACATCGCCGCTCTCGAGGCGTCCGAGCCCGACCCGAGCACCACTCCCCGGCAGGTCAAATACGTGATGGGCAACGAAGGTTTGCGCGTCGAAGTCGAGGGCGTGCGTCTGGTACCGAAAGCCGAACCGGTGCGACGCGGCCGCGGCTGGGGCGTGCGCGTTCGCGTCGTGGCCTCCGCGATGGATGGTCAACCGCACTCCTTGCTCGATCCCGAGCGCGGTCCGCTCGCGTTCGCCGGTCGCGTCCTGGAAAACGGTCAAGCTTCGCCCTTCGGTGACAATCGGAAAGGCGACGCCGAGCTCGTCCTGCCTTCGGACAAGCCGCGCACCTTCGAGCGCACGTGGCCCGACCAAGGGCAGCCGGCGCTCGCTTCCGGGCAAACGCTGGAGCTGGAGGTTGGCCTCTGGGGGCTCGGACACTCCGCCGAAACGCGGAGAGCCTTGCGAAAGCTGTTGCGACTCAAGATGGTGGCGGGCAAAAACGAGCCGCAGCCCGTGATTTTGCCGCCCGACGAGGCGGGAGGAGCCGACTGAACGCGGGCGCGAAAAACCGTCCCGACGCGTTGCACCCGTACTAGAGTAGGCCGCCGCATGTCGAGCATCACGAGACGTCTCGTCACGTCCATGGTCGTCGCCGCGTCGTTGATCGTCGCGAGCGCCGCGGTCGCTCAGCCGAGCGCGACGGACAAGGCAGCCGCCGAAGCGCTGTTTCAAGAAGGCAAGCGGCTGTTCGAGTCCGGCGACTACGAACGGGCGTGCGGGAAGTTCACGGCCAGCCAAGAGCTCGACGCTGGCGTCGGAACGTTGCTCTACCTCGGCGAGTGCTTCGAAAAGAGCGGCAAGACCGCGAGTGCGTGGGCCACGTTCAAGGAGGCGGCGGGCATGGCGCGCGCGCAGGGGCAGAACGAGCGCGAGCAGCTGGCGCGCGATCGGGCGCAAGCCCTCGAGGCCAGGCTCTCGCATCTCGTCGTGCGCGGCCCCGAAGAAGTCATGAGTTTGAACGGCCTCGACGTCAGACTCAACGGCACTTCGGTCTCGCGAGCCAGCTGGGGCAGCGCGGTACCGGTCGACCCCGGCAGACAGCGCATCGAGGTCTCGGCGCCGGGCTACGAGACCTGGTCCATCGACGTCGAGGTCATGGGCGAAAGCAGCGAGACCACGGTGGACATCCCGATGTTGCTGCAAAAGACCGAGCCCGCGGCGAAGCCGTCGCCCGCGGCCCCGAGCCAGTCCGAGGTCGGGGTTTCGGCGGGTAGTGTCGCCGATACCGCCCCGAGCGGTGGCGGCCAGCGCGTCGTCGGCTACGTCGTCGGCGGCCTCGGTGTCGCGGGGCTGGCGATCGGTACGGTATTCGGTTTGAAAGCGATCTCCGACAACAACGCTTCGGCGGACCTCTGCCGTACCGATACGCTCTGCTCGCCGGAGGGGCTGACAAAGCGCGAAGACGCGCGCGACGCGGCGACCATATCCACGCTTGCTTTTACGGCGGGCGTCGTGCTCGCCGCGAGCGGCGTCGTGCTCGTGCTGACTGCGCCGGAGGCGCCGGAGGCGGCGTCGTCCGGCTCGGCGCCCGCTCGTGCGGCGTCCACCGTCGGTTCGGCGACGGCGCGACGGAACACGGCTTCGGGACTGCGTCTCGAGCTTGCGCCGCTGGTGGCGCCCGCCATCGGCGGTGCCGTGCTCTCGGGGAGTTTCTGATGCGCGCGCTGCTCAAGCTCGTAAACTCGGTCACTATCACGCTGCTCCTCTTTTCCTGCGCCAGCATCGTGGGGATCGAGGACGCGGAGCTCGACCCGGAGTTCGAAGGCACGGGTGGACAAGCCGGAGGCGGCGTCGAGCCGGCGCTCTGCGACGTGTATTGCGACACGGTCCTGGAAAACTGCACGGACGAGCATCGCGTCTACACTTCGCGAGCGATCTGCCTGGTCGCCTGCGAAAGCATGGATCCCGGCGAAGAGGGCGACGACGAGGGCAACACGGTTCAGTGCAGACTCTTGAACGCGATGCTGGCCGAGCAGTTGGAGGAGCCGGACGTGCACTGTCCCATCGCCGGCCCGGGCGGCGACGGCGTGTGCGGTGAGAACTGCGACGGCTTCTGCACCGTCGCGATGCCGGCCTGCCCGGACGTGTTCGAGGATACGGAAGAATGCCTCGACGAGTGCAACGAGGAGTATGAAGACTTGGGAGGCTACGACGTTTCGCAGATGGGGGGGCCCACCGTGCAATGCCTGCTCTATCACGCGAGCGCGGCCACCGTCGGTCCGAACCCTCACTGCTTGCACGTCGCCGGAGACGGCCCTTGTTGAGCCACCCTTCAGTCTGAGCGCGAGCTCAGGGCAGCAGATCGAGGAACGAAGGCAGCGATTGGCGCGGTGGTTCGAGCCACGGCGCGCGTCGTATCGATCGGAACGAGCAACGACACCGAGGCGCGATCTGGAATGGCTCGTCGAGTTCCTCGGGCCGCAGCGTTTCCTGCTCACGCGAGCAAGTGACGGCGCCGAGCTTGACGGCGCAGCGGCTTTCCGGCGGGGCTTCCTCGTCGAGTGCCTTGGCGATTGACTGCATGAAAGCTGTGCTTGGGGAAACGTCCCTCGCCGAAGGGGCTTTAGGCGTCACCCTCGACCCCAAGGATCTTCGCCACATCGAGTCAGCTTCCACATGTTGTCCACAGCTCGCGGCCAGGGGCTCCGGACACGGCGCGCTGACGGGGTCCTGCGCCGGCAGCCGCGGCCTTTGCTGCCGGCTCGAAATGGCGAAACCGCGCCGCCCCAGCGCTCCGTGCCAGCCTCCACACATTGTCCACAGGCGACTTTCTGCGAGTCCCCGTGGAGCGCGCCGGTCGCTGGCGCGATGGAATGCCGGCTAGCGTAGGGGCCCGTGCGCGCCCTGCAGCGTTTCTGGTCCGACCACCGTCCGCGCTCCCGCCAGGACTGGTTCGATGCGAGCATGACCCTCGCGGCGCTCGCGTTCATGGCGCTCGCGGCGGGGCGCGCGCTCGAGCCGGTGGTTCTCGATTGGACGACCTGGGGCGGACACGACTGGGACGAAGTCAGCGCGCAACGCTACATCACGCTGAAGAGCCTGCGCGAGTACGGGCAGCTGCCGTTCTGGAACCCGTTCGCGTGCGGGGGACACAGCGCTTGGG
>DASWGX010000455.1:0-8426 GCA_036393455.1 Polyangiaceae bacterium | reverse complement strand
CGAGTCGAGCGCGACGATGTCGCCCGCCTTGGTCAAGACCAGCGGGTTGATTTCGCAGAGCGAGCAGTCTTCGGCTTCGAACAGACGCGCGAGCTTGGTCACGAGCGCCGTGAACTGCTTCGTGGTGGCTTTGGCGTCCGGAACGCCGCGGCCGACGCCGAGGCCGAAGGCGAGCTTTCGGGCCTGGAACGGCCCCAGGCCGAGCGCCGGGTCGACGTGCGCCGTGAGAATCCTTTCGGGAGCCTCCGCCGCGACCTTTTCGATTTCCACGCCGCCCTCCGTCGAAGCCATCAGCGCAATGCGCCGCTGTTCGCGATCGACGACGAGACCGAGGTAGAGTTCGCGCGCGATGTCGAGCCCTTGCTCCACGTAGAGGCGCCGCACCGTCTGCCCTTCGGGGCCCGTCTGGTGGGTGACGAGCTGCATGCCGAGCAGGTCCCTGGCGACGCGCTCGACGGCGGCAGGACCGTCTTTGACGACCTTGACGCCGCCGCCCTTGCCGCGTCCGCCCGCGTGGATTTGCGCCTTCACCACGACGACCGGGACCTTCGTCTCGGCGATCAGTTTCTGAGCGGCGTCGCGCGCCTGCTCCGGCGTGAAGCACGCATGGCCTTGCGGCACCGGGATGCCGTACTTCACGAAAATCTGCTTGCCCTGGTACTCGTGAATTTTCATGGCTGGCTATCGGCTATGAGCTCAGGATTTGGCCTTCACGATGTCCACGACCTTTTGCACGCTCTCGGCGCTCTTCTTCAGCATTTCGCGCTCGGCGTCCGAGAGCTCGATCTCCACGATGCGCTCCACGCCTCCCTTTCCGATCACGACCGGTACACCCATGTAAAGGTCGCGGTAGCCGTACTCGCCTTCGAGGTACGCCGCGCAGGGCAGCAGCCGCTTCTGGTCGTAGAGGAAGGCTTCCGCCATTGCGACGGCGCTCGCCGCGGGAGCGTAGTAGGCGCTCGTACCCATCAACTTCACGATTTCGCCGCCGCCGCCGCGGGTGCGCGCCACGACGGCATCGAGCTTTTCGCGCGAGAGCAGCTGCGGCACCGGGACGCCGTTGACGGTGCAGTAGCCGAGCGCGGGGACCATGTCGTCGCCGTGGCCGCCCAGCACCATGGTGCGGACGTCTTTGACGCTCACGTCGAGCTCTCGCGCGAGGAATAGCGCGAAGCGCGCGCTGTCGAGCACCCCGGCCATGCCGACGACGCGCTCGCGCGGCGCCTGTGTTCGCCGCTTGAACTCGTAGACCATGGCGTCCAGCGGGTTCGAGACGACGATCGTGAAGGCGTCGGGACAGTGCTGCTTGGCGTTCTCCGCCACGTCGCGAATGATCGGAAGATTGGTGCCGACCAGGTCGTCGCGCGACTGACCGGGCTTGCGCGGGATGCCGGCGGTAATGATGAGCACGTCCGAGCCGCCGAGGTCGCTCCAATCGGAGGAGCCGACCACCGTCGCGTCGGAGCCGCTCAGCGTCGACGCCTGCTCGAGGTCGAGCGCCTTGCCGCGGGCGAAATCGCGCTTTGGCGGGATATCGAACAGCACCACGTCACCGAGCTGCTTTTTGACGAGGAGATGTGCCAGCTCACCGCCGATGTTACCGGCGCCAATCAGACCAATCTTTCTGCGTTTCATGGAACTCTACCTCGATGTGAAAGCGTTGGAGTGCGGCGCCCGCGGCGTCAGTCCATTCGCTCGATGATGGCCGATCCGAACTCGGAACACTTGACCTCTCTCGCTCCTTCCATCAGGCGGGCAAAGTCGTACGTCACGATGCGATCCCCGATGGCGCGGTCGATGCCCGTGAGAATCGCGTCCGCGGCTTCGTTCCAGCCCAGGTGCCGCAGCATCATCTCTCCGCTCAGAATCACGGAGCCCGGGTTCACCTTGTCGAGCCCGGCGTACTTCGGCGCGGTTCCGTGGGTGGCTTCGAAGATGGCGTGCCCGGTGTCGTAGTTGATGTTGCCCCCGGGAGCGATGCCGATGCCGCCCACCTGGGCCGCGAGGGCGTCGCTCAGGTAGTCACCGTTGAGGTTCATGGTCGCGATTACGGCGAACTCCTGCGGGCGCGTCAGCACCTGTTGCAGCGTGATATCGGCGATGGCGTCGCGCACCTTGAGCAACGATTTGTGCTTTCCGCCCCCGTGCGTCGGCATCAAGGCCGCCGCGCGCTCCACTTCCGCGCGGAGCTCGGCCTGCGCCTCGGGCGGCGCGGTGCCGTAGCCGGGTTCGATCATGCGCGCGTTGGCCTCGTGGCTCAGCTGGGGATCGGCCTCCAGATTCGCCAGGATCCAGGATTCACGCTCGGTGACGACCTTGTCGCGGAACTCCCGCGTCGCGAGCGCGTAGCCCCAATCCCGGAACGCCCCCTCGGTGAACTTCATGATGTTGCCCTTGTGAACGAGCGTCACGCTGCGCCGGCCGGCATCGAGCGCATAGTTGATGGCGGCGCGGACCAGCCTCTCGGTGCCTTGCTGCGATACGGTCTTGATGCCGATGCCCGACGAGTCCGGAAAGCGAATCTTCTTGACGCCCATTTCCCGCTGCAAAAAGTCGATGACACGCTTCACCTCGGGCGTGCCCGCCTGCCATTCCACGCCGGCGTAGATGTCCTCCGTGTTCTCGCGGAAGATCACCATGTCCACGTCTTGCGGGCGTTTCACCGGGCTTGGCACGTTGGTGAACCAGCGCACGGGCCGCAGACACACGTAAAGATCGAGCTGCTGCCGGAGCGCGACGTTGAGCGAGCGGATCCCCTTGCCGACCGGAGTCGTGAGCGGCCCCTTGATTCCGACCAGGTAGCGCCGGTACGCCTCGACCGTCTCTTCGGGCAGCCAGGTGTCGAAGCGGTGTTTGGCCTTCTCGCCGGCGAACACCTCGTACCATTCGAGCCGGCGCTTGCCCTGGTACGCCTTCCGTACCGCTGCATCCATCACTCGTTGCGATGCGCGCCAGATGTCCGGGCCGGTGCCGTCGCCCTCGATGAAGGGGACGATCGGTCGGTCCGGAACTTCGAGCACCCTGCTCGAAGACATCACGATGGGTTCGCCGGATTTCGGAGCTGCAAGCGTCATCTTGGCTACTCGGGACGAGACGGAAGGTCCGTGCCGAGTAGCCCATTAGTTAGTTGGGGGCAACCGAACATCCGAGCAGCTTGGCGCCGAGAAATAGGGAACCCCGAGTTCCGCGCCGCCAATGGACCGCTCACGCCCGGCCGAGCTCGAAGACTCGGTCCGATTGAAGCACGTGCACGCCGGGGGCAGGCACGCGGTCCTTGCCGAGGCGCACGGCCGCACGCGCCACGGCGCTCGCCTCGATCGGACGGTAGCGCGCGAGCGGCCCGCGGAATAGCGGCGAAAGCGGGCGGCTCAACGACTGGGCCAGTCCTTCACCGGGCCGCCGTTCGTCGCGCGCCCCGAGCAAGAGCGACGGGCGCAACAGGAACACTTCCGGCAGGCCGACGCGCGACGCGCTCGCTTCCATCTCCCCTTTGACGCGGTTGTAGAAGACGCGCGACGCCGGGTCGGCGCCCAGCGAAGAGACGGCAATGAAGCGGTTTGCGCCGGCTCGCTGCGCGAGCTCGGCGAACGCCACGACGTAGTCGTGGTCGACGACGCGAAATGCTTCACGACTTCCCGCGGCGCGCAGCGTCGTCCCCAGGCAACAAATGACGTGATCGGGGGACGGCGGAGACTCCGCTTCGAGCCGCCCGAAATCGACCACGCGTGCACGAAGCTTTCCATGCTCGAGCGGTGGGGGCCGGCGACCGAACGCCCGGACCTCGACATAGTCGGCGTCGTCGAGGACGAGTCGGAGCACGTGCCTTCCGACCAGGCCCGTCGCCCCGGCGATCCAGGCGGTGAGGCCCATCGCGCTGGCCTACTCGGGCTCCAAGCCGTCCGACGGCGGAGCGTCGCTCAGGCGTTCCCAGCGGCGTTCGAGGTGCTTTCGATCGACGCCGATGAGGCGCGCCGCCGCGCTCTTGTTGCCGCCGCATACTTCGATCGCGTGGTGCAGAACCGCGCGCTCGATGACGTCGAGCTTCGAGCCCAGGCGCGTCGGCAAGGCCAGAAGCGCGCGGGCCATCTTGTCGACCTCTCGCGCGGAGCGGCCCGCGTTTTCCCCGATCAGCTCGGCCAGGGTGGGCACGTCGATCATTCGGCTGTCGGCCAAGAGCGCCAGGCGTTCGATGGCGTTCTTGAGCTCGCGCACGTTACCGGGCCAGCGCCGGCGCTTGAGCCAATCGAGGGCCGCGCCGTCGAACTGGAGCGGTTCGGCAAGCTCCGAGTTGAAGGCGTACACGAGCTCCAGAAGGTCGTCCTCCCGCTCGGCAAGGGACGGCACGTCGATGCTGATCACGTTCAACCGGTAGTATAGATCTTCACGAAACATTCCCTCGCTGATACGGCGCTCGAGGTCGACGTGGGTCGCCGCCAGCACGCGCGCCATCAGCGGTTGCTCCTGCTCGGCGCCGAGCGGGCGGAAGCGGCGGTCTTCGAGCACTCGCAATAGTTTGGCCTGGAGCTCGATCGGCATTTCAGCGATTTCGTCGAGCAAGATCGTTCCCCCGCCGGCAAGCTCGAGCTGTCCGCGCACGTGCCGATCGGCGCCGGTGAAGGCACCGCGGCGATGACCGAAAATCATCGACTCGATGAGCGTACCGGGCAGTGCGGAGCAGTTCACCGCCAGGAAGGGTTCGTTGCAGGCGCTGCTGCTCTCGTGAATGGCGCGCGCGACCATTTCCTTGCCGCTCCCGGTTTCCCCACGGATCAAGACCGAGGCTTTGGCGTCGGCGACGCGCTCGACCATGCGGCGCACGCGGTCCATCGCGGGCGAGGAACCGACGATCGCGCGGACGCCCCAGCTTTGCTCGATGCGCTGGCGCAGCCGCGTGACCTCTCCCCTGAGCGTGAGCTTTTCCCTGATTCCGTCGATGATGGGCAGCAGCATCTCCGGACAGAGCTCGTCCTTGAGCACGTAATCCTGCGCGCCGCAGCGCATCGCTTCCCGGATCTCCGCGAGCTCGCTCGAGGCGGTCACCATGACCGCCGGTGTCGAACGTCCATTTTTCCGAATCCAGCGCAGAAAGTCGAGGCCGCCACGGTCCGTCGGATCGTCCGACAATCGGACGTCCACCAGCACGACGTCGATGGGTTGCGACTCCATCAGCCCTTTGGCTTCTTCGATGGTTCCCGCTTCGACGACTCCGACGTTTGGAAGCTCTGCCAGCATGTGACGCAGAACGCGGCGCGCGCTGCGCTGGTCATCCAACACTAGTATTCTCACGCGACTTCTGCTCGACTTCGCCCTTCACGGCTGCGTTCCGCCTCGCTCCTTACCAGATCCTCCCCCGGCACTTGGATACAAAAGGCGGTCCTGCCGTCCCGTCGCGCGGCCGTGATGCTCCATCCGTGAGAACGCACCAGGCGGTGCGTGATGGCGAGGCCGAGCCCGGTGCCGCGCGGTTTGGTCGTGTACCACGGCGCGAAGAGGCGCGAGGGATCGCCCACGAAACCGGGCCCGGTGTCCCACACCTCGAGCGTCCCGCCGTTCCCGGCGCGCCGAAAGCTCACGCCGATTTGAAGCTCCGGCCCGCCCGCTTGGATCGCATTCGACAGCAGATTGACCAGAATCTGCGTGAATTGGTCGGCGTCGCAGCGCACGACGACGCTCGGCTGAACTTCGAGCTCGAGGCGCCGCGCTCCCAGCGCGTCCCGCAGCAGCACCTCGGCCTTGTTGCAGAGATCGAGCAACGAGTTGGGCTGGCGCTTGAGATGGTGTGACGCCATTCGACGC
The DNA here is from genome assembly GCA_036393455.1 of Polyangiaceae bacterium. Classification (GTDB taxonomy): domain Bacteria; phylum Myxococcota_A; class Polyangia; order Polyangiales; family Polyangiaceae; genus DASWGX01. The sequence continues at coordinate 2,630 of DASWGX010000455.1, read as the reverse complement.
AAGCCGGAAACCAAACGCTCCAGTCGGTCGACCTCCTCGCGCCCGATGTCGACGTCCTCCGCGTCGAGGTGCTCGCCCCGAGCCGTCCTTTCGAACACGCTGCGGAAATAGTTGATCGGGTAGCGGATCTCGTGGGCAATCTCCGCGGCAACGGTCTCGACCAGCGCCTCGCGTTCGCCGCGCCAAGCGCGAGCCTGCTGCTGGCGCCGGCGCTCGAGCTCTTGATAAGCGTGGGCGTGCGCCAGCGCCAGGGCGCCCTGGTTCGCGATGGTGCGCAATAGATCGACGTCGTCGCTGGTGAAGAGCGCGCCTCCCTGCTTCGCGCCGACGACGAGCTGCGCGAGATGGCGCCCGCCGAATCGGATCGGGATACTGAGGTCGGCCGCTCCGGAGCGGAAAGAACCGCTCGGCGGCGCTCGATCGAGCGGGTCGGCCGGGTGCTCGTCCGTTTCGTGGCGCAGCCGCGCTTCGCTCGACGGGGAAGGCTCCGCGGTCACGTTGTCGTCCAGGCTGAGCGCGATCAAGTCGCAGGGCAGCCAGCGTCCGACGGTGCGTTCGATCGCGTGCGCCACTTCTCCTGGCGACGTGATGGACGTCAGCTCTTCGCTCAAGTGCTCGACGGTGGGCTTGTACTCGGCGCGCGACGGAAACAGCGCGCGGTCGGCGAGCTGCAGCGCCGTGACCAGCAGCACGCCGACGACGACGCCGCCCGCCGTGGCCGCGACGATGGCGTCCTGGAATTCCACGCCGAGCCGCGCCGCGATCGCCACCGCGCCGCCGATGCCCACCACGACGGTGAGCGTCCCGATGACGCTCTTGGTCAGAATGCGCGACAGAAGCGTTCCGCTGCCCCACAGGTCGTGGCGGATGAAGGCGAAAACCGCCGCGAGGGGCGTCAGCACGAAAGCGGGCACCGCGACGAACTCGATGATCTCGTTCCAGTAGGCCGTTCCCGTGCTGAAGAGGAAAAGCCCCACCGGCGCATAGCTCGGAATCGCGCCGATCAAGAGCGCCCGCACCGCCCGGCGTCGCATGCTGCCCGCGGTGACGAAGCGCACCAGCAGCAATAGCGCGAAGGCGATCAGAGAGAACTCGAGGACCGGGCTCCAGGCGACCTGGAGCGCCGTGGTCGGTTTGCCGAGCCAGTATCGGATCAGGAACGCCGCGGAAACCGTGCCCGCTAGGCCGTACGCCCCCCATTCTAGCCAGCGATGCCTGCGCAGGCCTTCGACGAGGTAAGGCAGGTGCAGGGGCAGAAACGTCAGCGCCGGGGGGACCGCCGCAAAGCTCAGATAGAACAGCGGAACGAGAACCCGCGTGGTATGAAAGTCGAAGAGGGTGACGAGGAAGAGGCCGGTGCTGAGCGCGAAGCGAGCGAAAGCACGCGCGAGCTGGCCCTTGGGGTTGACGCCGAGCGCCACGACGCCCGCGCCCGCGAAGAGCGCGCCGGAGAGGATCAGCGCAGCTCCGTAACTCCACCACACCGACGGCGCGAGCGGACGGATGCGCAGGGTGTGGGGCTCGATGCGGTTGCCCTTGTCGATGAGCACTCGCAGCGTTCGATGGCCCTGCGCCGCCGCTCTCTCGACCTCTCGATCGAACACCGACGCTGGCGCATCGCCCGAAGCCGAAACGAGAGGGTGGCCATTCGCCTCGACGATTCGGTGCGGGAAATGAAGTCCGAGCTCATGTTCACGCAACCCGATTCCGGAGATGGCGCCCGATGGATCGACCAGCAGGCCGGCATTGGGCGCTCCATAGCTCCGGACGGTCTCGACCAGCGCCAGCGCGATGACGCACAGAAGCAGGAGCCCCGATCCAATCAGGGTGCCCCGTCTAACGAGTTCTGGGCGCTGCATGCGACGGAACCTGACGGCCCTCAGGCGCCACAAGGGTACGACCCAAGCCGTTGTTTTTCCATGCTCGCGCGCGAACCGGTACGGTTCCCCACGCTTTGCGTGGATCGCGTCGTCCCGCAGGCCTTGCCGCACTGCGGCATCAGGGGCTCGCGGCCCGTCCGCGGGACGCGGCGAGGCCCGGCTCAGGACGCGTGGCGCAGGGCGCGCGTATCGCTTTGAAGCCGCGCGTCCCCCCAGAGCTCTCGGGCGACACGGTCGAGCCAGGGTTCGATGAGCTCGGCAACTTCGGGACCGCCGAGCGCGAGCTCTGCCAGGCGCCGGAGCTCGCGCTCGACGTCGGGCGGCGCCGGCGGCGCTTTGGTTCGGTGCGCCTCGCGCGCCAAGAGCCCGAGCAGCCGCAGGGTTGCTTCCGGGTCCTGGGTTGCGCGGCGCTTGGGTTGGTCGGCGAGCAAACGGCAGTGCCGCACGACGCACGCAAGCGCATGAAAGAGCATCGAGTCTTGCATGATGGCACGCGCCGCCCAGACGGCGAGCGCCGCCGAATAGGGCGCGGTCACTCGCCTCAGCCAGCGGGCTGCAGCTTCGTGCTCGCCCATCGTCAGCATGACGCACGCCGCAGGGTCCGAGACCGCGGCGCACGCGCGCCAGGCGTTCATACGACCGTAACCGTGTTTGGCGTTGTGTCCGTCTCGATCCGCCGCTTCCGGCTGCCAGTCCGCGTCATCCGCCAGACCGTCCGGCGCGGGCCTGACGGCGATGGGAACGACGGTC